>NZ_JBFTRC010000301.1:0-4582 GCF_056399325.1 Allobosea sp. 01N443 | reverse complement strand
GTTCGGCACGGTCTGGGGCATCATGAATTCCTTCACCGCCATTGCGGTCTCCAAGAATTCCTCCCTTGCCGTGGTGGCGCCCGGTATCGCCGAGGCGCTCTTCGCCACCGCTATCGGCCTGTTCGCCGCGATTCCGGCGCTGATGGCCTATAACAAGCTGCAGGCCGAAGTGGCCAAGGCCCAGAACCGCCTCGAAGCCTTTGCCGACGAGTTCTCCGCGATCCTGTCGCGGCAGATCGACGAGCGGCTGGCGGCATAAGGGGCTGCACGATGGGCATGTCAGCAGCGACCGGCGCCAAGGCCGGAGGCAGGCGGGGCCGGCGCGGCCGCCGCCACAGCGCGATCGCCGAGATCAACATGACGCCGTTCATCGACGTCATGCTGGTGTTGCTGATCATCTTCATGGTGGCCGCGCCCCTGATCGCGACCGGCGTTCCGCTCGATCTGCCGCAGACCGGGGCGAAGCCGATCAATGTCGACCAGAAGCCGATCACCATTGCCATCGACAGCAAGGGCCAGATCTTCCTCCAGGACCAGCCGACGCTGGAGCCCGATCTGGTGACGAAGTTGCATGGCCTCGCCAAGCAGGGCTTCGACGAGCGCATCTATGTGCGCGGCGACCGTCAGGTCGATTACGGGCGCGTCGCATCGGTGATGTCGACGATCACGTCGGCCGGGTTCAAGCGTGTGGCGCTCGTCACCGAGCCCGCAACGCGCTGACGACGTGAAGGCGAGGTATTTCCAGCCGTGAAGCTCTCCACCTCCGAACCGGGAATCGCGCTCTCCGCTCTCGGCCACGTGACGTTTCTCGTCGCGGGGCTGCTGGCGTTCTCGTCGCCGAATCCCCTGCCGGAGAACGAAGAGGCGATCGCCGTCGAGATGGTCGATCCGAGTGCACTGAACCAGGTCACGCGTGGCGAACGCAAGGCTGAGAAGGTGCAGGAACAGCCGGTCCAGCGCGCCGAGCGCCAGTCGGAGACGGTCGAGCGCAAGGAAGCCGGTGAGGCCAAGCAGGACACCCCTGCGCCACCGACGCGGCCCGCTGAATTGAAGACCGCGGACGACAACGCTTCGGCGCCAATGCCGCCAGCCCGCCCTGCGCTGCAGCCCCCGAAGCCGGAGCCCAAGCCGCCGGAGCCGGCGAAGCAGCCGCCGCAGAAGGCAGAGGCTGCGGCTGAGCCAAAGCCGGATCTGCGCCGCGAGGAGCTCGCCAAGCTCGCCGAGGAAGCTGAACTGGCCTCCAAGGCGAAGCAGGCCGAGGAGGATGCCAAGGCCGCTGCCAAGGCGAAGGCCGAAGCTGAGGCGCAGGCCAGGGCCGACGCTGCTGCCAAGGCCAAGGCGGAAGCGCAGGTCAAGGCGGCCGCTGCCGAGGCGGCCAAGGAAAAGGCTGAGGCGGAAGCCAGGGCGAAGGCCGAAGCGGAGGCCAAGGCCAAGATCGCCGCCGCCGCCAAGGCAAAGGCCGAAGCCGAGGCCAAGGCCAAGCGTGAGGCGGAGATCGCCAAGAACTTCAACCCGACCGATATCGCCAAGCTTCTGCAATCGAAGGAGCCGGCGCAATCCTCGGGCTCGTCCGCGCCGCAGGTGAACCGCACCGCTTCGCTTGGCACCGAGCGCGGCGCATCGCAAAAGCTCAGCCCTTCGCTGCGCGCGCAGCTTGTCGGGATCATTCAGGACCAGCTTCTGAAATGCTGGAACGTGCCGATCGGGCTCGCGAATGCGAAGGGCGCAGTCGTGCCTTCGGTGCGGATGAAGCTGAATACCGACGGCTCGCTCGCGGGCCAGCCGGGCGTGATCAACACCTCGTCCGATCCGCTGTTCCGGGTCGCGGCCGATTCGGCCCTGACGGCGACACGCCGTTGCGCGCCCCTGCGCATTCCTGCTCAATTTGCCGCTTACTATGACGACTGGCGTGATGTCGTCGTCAATTTCGACGCTAGGGACGTGCTGTGACCCCCATGTTTCGCAACTCCATGATCAAGGGCGCCGGTCAGACCCGTTCCGGGCTGACGCGCCGCCACGCGCTGACCCTTGCCGGATCGGCCATGTCCTTGCCGCTGCTGGTGCCGGCGGCTGCGCGCGCGGAACTGGTGATCGACCTGCGCAAGGGTACTTTCCAGCCCATGCCGATCGCGATCGCCGATTTCGGCGGCGAGGCCGGCGTGATGGTGTCCGGCGTGATCACCAACAATCTCAAGCGTTCCGGCTATTTCCAGCCGATCGACAAGTCGCGCCACCCCGACAAGAACCCGGCCTTCGATGCAGTACCGCAGTTCGAGGCCTGGAAGGCCGCCGGCGTGCAGGGGTTGGTGACGGGCCGCGTCTCGCGCGACGGTGGCCGGCTTCGCGCGGAATTCCGGCTCTGGGACGTCGTCACCGGCGAGCAGATCGACGGGCAGCAATATTTCACCGACCCGAACAACAGCCGGCGGGTCGGCCATATCATCTCGGACGCGATCTTCACGAAGGTCACGGGCGTCGGCGGCTTCTTCGATACCCGCGTCGTCTTCGTCGACGAATCCGGGACGAAGGAAAACCGGCGCAAGCGGCTCGCCATCATGGACCAGGACGGCGCCAATGTGCGCTACCTGACCAATGGCGAGGTCTCGGTCGTGACCCCGCGCTACTCGCCTGTGGCGCAGGAAGTCGCCTATATGGCACAGCGCACCGGCGAGCAGCCGCGCGTGCATGTGCTGAATATCGAAACCGGACAGCGTCAGGTCGTCGGGAATTTCCCCGACATGACCTCGAGCCCGCGCTTTTCACCGAATGGCGCGAAGATCGCGCTCAGCCTGCAGCAGGGCGGCAACGCAAATCTCTACATGATCGATATCGGCTCGCGCACGACGACGCGGCTGACTTCGACGGGCGCAATCGACACCTCGCCCTCGTTCTCGCCTGACGGCACCCAGATGGTGTTCGAGAGCGACCGCGGCGGTTCGCAGCAGCTTTATGTGATGGCGCTCGGCGGCGGGGAGGGCAAACGCATCTCCTTCGGCCAGGGCTCCTATTCGCAGCCGTCATGGTCGCCGCGCGGCGACCTGATCGCCTTCACGCGCCAGGGCGGTGGCGGCTTCGCCATCGGCGTGATGCGGCCGGACGGCTCGGGCGAGCGTATCCTGACCGAAGGCTTCCACAACGAAGCACCGAACTGGGCGCCGAACGGCCAGTACATCATGTTCTTCCGTGATCCAGGCGGGCAATCCGGCGGCAAGCTCTACATGGTCGATATCACGGGCCGGGTCGAAGTGCCGGTGCCGACACCGGCTTTCGCCTCGGATCCGAGCTGGTCTCCGCTGCTGACGACGGCGCGCTGAGGCGGCAATCTGTTGCTGTCGCGCAACAGCTCGGAGAATGCTGCATTTCGCTGCAATTGGTTAACCATACGCCGCAATGCCGCCACTTCGCCTTGATTTGGCAAGGTCTCGTTTAGGTTGACACATCATTGATGTGTCTGAGTTTCAGACTTTCTGATTGCGGAACCTAGACCCGCCTGGAGAATCAACATGCTGCTTGCCTCGCTCGCCAGCCCGCGCACTGCCCGTTTCGCCGCCGCCATCGCCGCCACGCTCGCACTGGGCGCCTGCGCCAAGGACCAGAACGCCGAAGCCGGCTTTGGAGCCGGCGGCGCGGCCACCCCGGGCAGCGCCCAGGACTTCGTCGTGAATGTCGGTGACCGCGTCTTCTTCGAGACCGACTCGACCGACCTGACGCCGACGGCCGTTTCGACCCTCGACAAGCAGTCCTCCTGGCTGCAGCGCTACCCGCGCTACACCTTCACCGTCGAGGGCCATGCCGACGAGCGCGGCACCCGCGAATACAACTATTCGCTTGGCGCTCGCCGCGCCCAGACGGTGCGCGACTATCTGACCTCGCGCGGCATCCAGGCCAACCGGATGCGCACGATCTCCTACGGCAAGGAGCGCCCGGTGGCGGTCTGCAACGACATTTCCTGCTGGTCGCAGAATCGCCGTTCCGTGACCGTGCTCGATGGCGCCGGCGGCGTCTGAGCATCCGGCTTTCTGAAATCTATCGAGGCCGGCACTTTCCCTGCGGAAGTGCCGGCCTTTTCATATTTTGGCCGCGGTGACAGCGTGTGATAACCCGTCACTTGAGAGAAACAGTCCGGTCTTCATGATGGTTCGAGAATTTGCCTTTCTACCCAGCCGGGCGCGACTGCTGGCTGCTGTCGCCTTCGGGGCCATTACATGGGCTGCGTTGCCGGCTGCGGCGCAGGATGCAGCCGAGCTGACCGTGCGCACCGGGCGACTGGAAAACCAGGTCCGAGCGCTGTCTGGCCAGATCGAGCAGTTGCAGTTCGAGAACCGCCGGCTCACCGAGCAGCTCCGCAAGTTCCAGGAGGATGTCGATTTCCGCCTGAACGAGCGCGGCGGCGGTGGCGCTCGCCCCGGTGGCGCCGCGCCAGGGCCGGCTGCCCAGCCGCCGGCGACGCAGCCGGGTCGTCCGCGTCGGAATGATGCCTTCGACCCCTCAACGCACCCGGGTGGCTCGGGGGCGCCGCGTCAGCTCGGCAGCATGGAAGGCATTATCGAGGACGAATTCGCCGGGGCGGGCGGTGGTGGCC
>NZ_JBFTRC010000300.1:0-4732 GCF_056399325.1 Allobosea sp. 01N443 | reverse complement strand
CTCGACGGCCATGCTGCCGGCTATCCTTCTGCTCGCATGGGTCTTCGAGAAGGTTCGCTTCCTGCGCATTCCGATCGTCATCGGCGGTGTCGGGGCGTTCAACATCTTCGCGATCGGGGCTGCGGTCTTCAGGCCGCTGGGCGATTTCATCAACGAGCTCGGGATCGATGCGACTTTTACCAACCGCGCGGATATCTGGCGGTTTGCCGTCTCCGAACTCGCGGACCGGCCACTGACAGGATACGGCTTCAAGGGTTTCTGGCAGACATCGGAGCTCGTCCACAGCGGCGGCTCGATCGAAACCTGGGCGGTTGCCGCGGCAAACGGGCACAATTCCTATCTCGACGTCGCATTGATGACGGGAATCCCCGGGCTTTTGCTGACGCTGGTCTGGCTCGTCGTCCTGCCGCTCCGCAACATTTCGCGGCTGGAACCCGACGCCGAGCACTCGCATCTGACTCGGCTCTTCACCCGCATCTGGCTCTACGCCATCTTCAATGCCGGCCTCGAGAGCCTGTTCTTCGAAGGTGGCAACTCGCTTTGGTTCACCTTGCTGTTCGCGCTTTACGGCCTGTCCCTGCAGGCCTCGGCCGCGCTGGCGCCGGAGCGCCGGACCCAGCCGGAAGGGGCCGTCGCGCATGCCTAGCGTATCCGAACGCCTTGGAGCGAAGGTCGACAGCCTGAGCAACCGGCTGATCTGGGGGCTTGCGGGCTCCAGGCGCCGCCTGGAGACGGACACCCCGCTGGTCTCCTTCACCTTCGACGATGTTCCAGATTCTGCCCGTAGCGAGGGAGCATCGATCCTCGAGAAATATGGCGTGCGTGGCACGTTCTATATCGCCGGAGGGCTTGCGGGGCAGGTCGAGCCGAACCGGGTGCTGATAACACCGGACGGGTGCCGGGATCTCGCCGAACGCGGTCACGAAATCGGCTGCCACACCTTCTCGCATCGCAGGATCCGCGACATTCCCGGCGCCGATCTGTCGCGCGATCTGGACCGCAATGCCGACTATCTCGCGCAAGCCGGCATTTCCGCGGAGCCGGCCAATTTCGCCTTTCCCTACAATGCGGCATGGCCTCTGGCGCGACCCGAATTCCGCCGGCGCTTCCGCACATGCCGCGGGGCCGGCGAAGCCATCAATCGCGGTGCGGTCGATCCCCTGATGCTCAAGGCCGTCGAGATTCGCCAGCCCGATCCGGAGGCGCGCGCCCTGACACGCTGGATCGACGAGGTGGTCGCCATGCCCGGCTGGCTCGTCTTCTTCACGCATGACATCGCACCCAACCCGACATCCTATGGGTGTACGCTGGGCACATTCGAGCATCTGGTGCGTCACGCGGTCGAGCGCGGATGCGCGGTCCAGCCTGTCGATCGCATTCTGGATCGGATCGGCTGGTGAGGAGCCGGGACGTGGCAAAACCCCAACCTGCCGGGAAGCGCCTGCTGGCGATCAATAACTATTTCTACCGCCGCGGCGGGGCCGAGGCGGTCTTCTTCGACCACATGACCATGTTCGAAAGGATCGGTTGGGATGTCGTCCCCTTTGCCATGCAGCATGAGGACAATGAACCCTCGCCATGGTCAGACTATTTCGTGTCGGAGATCGAATATGGTCGCCAGACGAGCCCGTTGCGAAAGGTCGTCCAAGCAGCAAGCATCATCTACTCCGTCGAAGCGCAACGGAATATCGCGCGACTGATCGAGCAGGCGCGCCCCTCGGTCGCCCACGCCCATAACGTCTACCACCACCTCTCCCCGGCGATCTTCTCCACCTTGAAGTCAGCTGGCATTCCGGTGGTGATGACGGCGCATGACCTGAAGCTCGCCTGTCCGTCCTACAAGATGCTGCGCGATGGAAAAATCTGCGAGGATTGCCGCGGCGGCCACATCTACAATGTCCTGCGCCATCGCTGCATCAAGGGATCCGTGCCGTACAGCACCCTGGTCCTGGCGGAAACTCTGGTGCATCGCTCGCTCGGCCTTTACCGGGACAAGCTCGACCGCATCGTCGTTCCCAGCCGCTTCTATCTGGAGAAGCTGGTCGAATGGGGCTGGCCCCGCGAGCAGCTGGAATACATACCGAATTTCGTCGATGTCGAGCGTTACAGCAGCGACTGGGAGGAGGGCGATTATTTCGTCTTCGCCGGCCGCCTCGCGCCCGAGAAAGGGCTGGCGACCTTGATCAAGGCCGTCGCTCTCTCGAAGCAGCGGCTCATCGTGGCCGGCACTGGGCCCGATGAAGCGGCCCTTCGCCAGTGCGCCGATGAAACCGGCGCGGACGTGAGCTTCGTGGGGCACTTGTCAGGGCAGGACCTGCACCGCCTGATCGGACAATCCCGAGCGCTGGTGCTGCCCTCCGAATGGTATGAGAACGCCCCGATCAGCATCCTGGAAGCCTATGCGCTGGGACGTCCCGTGCTGGGTGCCRCCATCGGCGGCATCCCGGAGATGATCCGGGAGAAAGAAACCGGAATGCTGGTGACCTCGGGAGACGCGCAGGATCTCGCGCAGAAACTGGGAGATCTGGCCGCGCTCCCGGCGGCCGAGCGCGCGAGGATGGGAGCGGCGGGGCGCAAATGGATCGCAGCCGACTTCTCCGCCGCCGCCTTTCGCGACCGGACGCTGAACCTCTATGCCGCGCTCGGGGCCGCCTGAAAGGCGACGAGGCAAAAAGCGATGTAAAGGTTAATAATTGGAAAACACGCCGCGCGCCGGGCTGTCTATTGCGGATGGCAGCCCGCATTCTATAAAATTCATCGAAATCAGGTAGAGGGATTTTCCAGAACACCGGATTCCACTCTCTACCTTCCCAAGAGGAATCTCTCCGAGGTCCGGCGCCGAGCTGAAAGCGCAACGGTCTTCGGCATTGTCGTTCAAGACCGGCCGGGCAGCAATCGGCGGAGGCGTCATTGACCAGTCTTCCTCTTGWGGTGCCTCCCGCACAGCCGGTGGCTATGGCAAGTCAGGATATTCCACGGCGTGTCATTTTCCTCGGACTCCGCGGCATCCCCAATGTTCAGGGCGGCGTAGAGAAACATGTCGAGATGCTGGCCGGCGAGATGGCCGCATGCGGCTGGAACGTCGAAGTCATCGGCCGGCACCGTTACCTGCCGTCTCCGCCTTCTCCCGCGAACGGTATCCGTGTCTTCTCGCTCTGGGCCCCCCGCAAGATGGCGCTGGAGGCCATCGTCCATACCTTCCTGGGCGTCTGTTTCGCGGCGGTGCGCCGGCCGGACATCCTGCACATTCATGCGGTTGGCCCGGCATTGATGGTGCCTCTCGCCCGTCTCCTGGGCATGAAGGTGGTCGTGACCCATCACGGCTATGATTACGACCGGCAGAAATGGGGCGGCGTTGCCCGGCGCGCCCTAAGACTTGGCGAGTATCTCGGCATGCGCCTGTCCCATGGCCGGATCGCGGTCTCGCGCGAGGTCGCCCAGACCATGAGCTCCCGCTACGATACGCCGGTCAGCTTCGTGCCGAATGGTGTGGCCATCTCCCGGGGCGCGCATCGGACTGGCGTCCTGGCGGAGTTTGGCCTGCAGCCCAAGCGTTATGTCCTGCTTGCCGCCCGCCTCGTTCCGGAGAAGCGGCAAACGGACCTCATCGAAGCATTTGCGCGGAGCGGGCGCTCCGACCTTCGCCTGGTCCTGGCGGGTGGAGCGGAGTTTGAAACCGCCTATTCCCTGCAGGTCAGGGAGATGGCCCAGGCCGTGCCCGGCGTCGTCTTGACTGGTTTCCAGTCCGGCGACAGGCTTGCCGAACTCTTCGCCAATGCCGCGCTCTTCGTCCTGCCGTCGAGCCATGAGGGGATGCCGATCGCGCTCCTGGAGGCCATGGCGTCCGGCCTCCCGGTGCTCGCCAGCAATATCGCCGCGAACCGGGAACTTGGCCTGCCTCCGGAGGATTACTTTCCGCTTGGCGATGTCGATGCGCTCGCCGCGGCGATAATGGCAAAGATCGCCAATCCGATCAGCGAGGAGCAGGCCCGCTCCCAGATCAAGCGGGTGGAGCTGGCCTATAGCTGGCCGAACGTCGCCCAGAAGACGCTGGAGGTCTATCGGGCGCTGCTGGCGAAATAGGCGGGCTTCCATTGTGAGCGAGAGCGCGCGATAGAGCGCCAGCAGCTCGCCGCCCCACAGCCAGAGATCGACGGACCATGACATTCAGGATAGTTCTACGCGCCCTGGCATGGTTCACGCTCGCCTTCATCGCTTACGCAACCTTGTCCGCGATCGAGCTGCGTCCGAGAATCGGCGATGCCGTTCATCTCGAACGGTTCGGCGCATTCGGCCTCCTGGGTTTCCTCTTCGCCACCGCATATCCCCGGCGAATTGGGATCATACTCCTGCTGACCATCGGGATCGCAATAGGGTTGGAGCTCTTCCAGATGCTGTCACCCGACAGGCACGCGCGGCTGGGAGATGCCCTGGTCAAGATCGCCGGAGGTGTGAGCGGCGTCGCGGCGAGTTGGCTGTCTGCCCGCCTGCTGCCGCGGCTCACAACCTACCTGGATCGTGAGCGGCTCAGGGGGTAGGCGTCTCGCTGCATCCGCGGCAGCGTCGGCCAGCATGCTATCATTGTTGTGAGGAGGGTGATGCTCTCGATGATACAACTGATTGCAGCCTATTCGGACGCAGTGATCCTGATCATTTGCGGATTGTCCACTGCGGTACTGGGAGTATTGCTCGCCTCCATTGCCCGTCGCCTATGGTTTGCCCGGCCTCGGGA
>NZ_JBFTRC010000299.1:0-6337 GCF_056399325.1 Allobosea sp. 01N443 | reverse complement strand
CCGTTCAAGCGTGTCGTCGGCTGGCGGGACGATCTGCCGAAAGCCGACCCCGACAGCTACAAGGCCTATCTCGCCCGCTATCCCGCGATTGCCAAACTGCCGAATTTCGGTGGCATGAAGGAGGGCGCATTCGACGTCGAGCAGGCGATAGCGCTGAAGCCGGACGTTCTCTTCCTGAATGTCGAGGCGAAGATCGCCAGCGACGAGGCCAAGCTGGTCGAGAAACTCGCCTCCGTCGGCATTCCCGTCGTCTATGTCGATTTCCGCGAGAAGCCCTTCCAGAACACCGAACCGTCCATGCGGCTGATCGGCAAGCTCTTCGGCAAGGAGGCGCTTGCGGAGGACTTCATCACGTTCCGGGCCGAGCAGATCTCGCTGGTGACGGACCGTCTTGCCAAGGCTACGGCATTGAAGCGGCCGGTCGTGATGATCGAGCGCGCCGGGGGCTATTCCGACGATTGCTGCATGTCGTTCGGCAACGAGAATTTCGGCAAGATGGTCGAGATCGCCGGGGGCAAGAATTTTGCGGGCGACCTGATCCCCGGGACCTTCGGTACGGTCAATGCCGAGGCCGTCGTCGCCGCCAATCCTGATGTCGTCATCGTCACCGGCGGCAATTGGGAGGCCTATGTCCCGGGTGGGGCCTGGGTCGGCCTTGGCCCCGGCGTCGACCTGATCGAGGCGCGCCGCAAGCTCGCTGCGCTGTCGCGCCGCCCCGCCTTCGCGCAGACGGCCGCCGTCAGGAATGGCCGCGTCCATGGCATCTGGCACCAGTTCTACAACAGCCCCTACCAGTTCGTCGCGATCCAGGAGATCGCGAAATGGCTGCATCCCGACCTGTTCAGGGATGTCGATGCTGACGCCACACTGAAGGCCCTGCATGAGCGCTTTCTGCCCTTGCCTTACCAGCCCGGCTACTGGGTGACCGTCGAGGCCAAGGGATGAGCGAGATCGGAATATCTGGCGCCGCTGCCGAGGCGGTGCGCGAGGGCGGGGGGCGGGCGAGCTATCGCGCCCTGAACGCGCGCCGGCGCATGATCCTCGCCGGGCTCTTTCTGCTGCTGCTGCTGAGCTTCATTGCCGACCTGATGATCGGCCCGGCCCGCTATGCGGCGTCCGATGTCGTGCGTGCGCTCGTGATGCCGGACAGCGTCCCGGTTGCCGTGCGCGTCGTGATCTGGGACATCCGCCTGCCGGTGGCGTTGATGGCGGTTGTGACGGGCGCCTCRCTGGCCATGGCGGGCGCCCAGATGCAGACGATCCTGAATAACCCGCTCGCCAGCCCGTTTACCCTTGGGATATCGGCTGCAGCCAGTTTTGGCGCGGCGCTCGCGCTCGTGTTCGGCGTCGCCATCCTGCCGTTCGCCGTCGATTATATCGTGCCGTTGAACGCCTTCATCGCGGCGATGGGGGCGGCCATGCTGATCCATGTGCTCAGCCAGTCCCGCGGCGTGACGACCGAGACGGTGATCTTGCTCGGCATCGCCCTGGTCTTCACCTTCAATGCCCTCCTCGCATTGCTGCAGTTCTTCGCCTCGGAGCAGGCGCTCGGCGCTGTGGTCTTCTGGATGATGGGGAGCCTGACGAAGGCAAGCTGGAACAACTTCTTCCTGCCGGCATCTGCGCTCGCCGGTGCCGCCATCCTCTCGGCCTCCTCGGTCGTCAGCAAGTCGCTGATACCGGGCCTCATCTTCCCGATCAGCATCGTAACGGCGCTCATCGGCGTGCCGTTCTTCTTCAGCTTGATCCTGACCAATCGGAAGCGGTCATGGTAGTTGGCCTGCAGCTTCGCGAGGTCGGCGTCCGTTACGGCCGCAAGGTCGTTCTGAGCGAAGTGACCACACCGCTGCTCAGCGGCGGGGAGGTCGTTGCCGTGATCGGCCCGAACGCGGCCGGCAAGTCGAGCCTCTTCCGACGGATTGCCGGCCTTGTGCCAGGGGCGGGCGAGGTCAGCATTTCCGGCGAGAGCTCCGTGCCCGGGCGCCGCGCGCCGTTGTCCTGCTACCTGCCGCAGGATACGGCGGTGAACGCAGTGCTCACGGTTTACGAATCGATCCTGCTCGCCTTCAAGCAGGGCGGGACATGGTCGGTCAGCGATGACGAGCTCAAGCGGATCGATTGCGTGCTGCGCGATCTCGAGATCGAGGATCTCGCCTTCAGGGGGCTTGGGGAACTCAGCGGCGGTCAGCGCCAGTTGGTTTCGATCGCCCAGACGCTGGCGCGCGAACCGGACATCCTCCTGCTCGACGAGCCGACGAGCGCGCTCGACCTGCATCGCCAGTTCGAAGTGCTGTCGCTCGTGCGTCGACTGGCGCGGGACCGCGGCATGTGCGTCCTGATCTCGATCCACGATCTTAATCAGGCGTTGCGCGTCGCCGACAGGGTCCTTGTCCTGGCCAAGACGCGCCTGGTCGCGATCGGCGCGCCGCGCGAGATCGTGACGCCGTCGCTGCTGGACGAGGTCTATGGCGTCAGGGCGCGCGTCGAAGGCCTGTCTAGCGGCGAGCCCTATGTTGTCGTCGAGGGCTCCACGCGCCACGCCGCATAAGGATCGGCCGTCCAGACGGGCAACGTCGTCCTCTTCTGACGCCCGGCGGCCCGGGCGCGTTCCTGCCCGTGCGGGATCCTGCGCTGGCTGCATGACCCGATCGTGCTCATGCTTCTTGCCGGCTTGTCGCGCTGGGCGTTTGGTCGCAACAGCGAGACGCAGGTTCGCGCCGACACCGATCCGGACGATCGGCCGCGCGACGGCATGGGCAGGAAAGAGCCAGGAGCAGGATATGACCGATCAGCAGAACACCGCCGAGATCTGGCGGTTGGCGGATGCCAAGAGTCCGGCTTTCTTCGAGCTTAGCGACCGCGTCTGGGCCGTGCCCGAACTGAATTATCAGGAGGAGCGTTCGGCCGCCGAACACGCCGCGATGCTCGGGAAGGAGGGCTTCCGTGTCGAGAAGGGCGTCGCCGGTATTCCGACGGCACTGATCGGCGAGTCGGGCGAGGACGGTCCGGTCATTGCGATCCTAGGCGAATATGACGCGCTGCCCGGACTGAGCCAGGAGGCCGGCGTCGCCGAGCAACGCCCGATCATGTTGGGGGGAAATGGCCATGGCTGCGGCCACAACATGCTCGGTTCGGCCTCTTTGCTTGCCGCGACTGCCGTCAAGGACTGGCTGGCTGCGAAGGGCATCAAGGGGCGCGTGCGCTATTATGGTTGCCCAGCCGAGGAGGGCGGCTCGTCCAAGGGCTTCATGGTGCGCTCCGGGCTGTTTGACGATGTCGATGTCGCCATCTGCTGGCACCCCTCCTCATTCACCGGCGTCAGCAAGGCGATCTCACTTGCCTGTGTCGAGGTCGAGTTTACCTTCCGGGGCCGTGCATCCCATGCAGCTGCCTCGCCGCAACTCGGTCGCAGTGCGCTCGATGCGGTCGAATTGATGAATATCGGCGTCAACTACATGCGCGAGCACATGCCGAGCGATGCGCGTGTCCATTACGCGATCATCGATGCCGGCGGCATCGCGCCGAATGTCGTGCAGGCGCAGGCGACCGTGCGTCATTTGATCCGCGCCCGGACGCTCAGCGAGATGTGGGACCTGGTGCGGCGGGTCAAGGCGATCGCCGATGGCGCCGCTCTGATGACGGAGACTTCCGTCGTTGCGCAGCAATTGTCGGGCGATGCCAACCTCGTGGGCAACCGTCCGCTCGAGGAGGCGATGCACGCCAATCTCATCCGGCTCGGCGGGCCGGGTTTCGATGCCGCTGACCGCGCCTTCRCCGCAGAGTTCCAGAAGACCTTCTCGAAGGAGGATATCCGCGCCTCCTATGGCCGCTTCGGTCTGTCGGTGCGGGAGGGGGAATCGCTCAGCGACGACATCTATCCGCTGGACTATGTCGCCGCCCTCTCCGTGGGGTCCACCGATGTTGGAACTGTGAGCTGGGTCGTTCCAACCGTGCAATGCCGCGTCGCCTGCTATGCCGTGGGCACGCCCGGACATTCCTGGCAGCTGGTCGCGCAGGGCCTCGCGCCGGCGGCGCATAAGGGGCTCTCGCTTGCGGCCAAGGCCATGGCCGGCGTCGCGGTCGATGTCCTGTCCCAGCCGGCGCTGCTCAAGGCGGCCAAGGCTGATTTCGCTGCGTTCCGCGCCGAGAACCCGTTCCAGAACCCGATTACCGACGATATCGAACCGCCGCTCGACATGGCGGCTCATTGAGCGGGCATCGGCCACGAGCCGTTTTGGCTCAGCAAGGATCGCCCGGAGCCATCGTCCGGGCGATGATGTTCGAAATGGCGCCGGCGCTCCGGATCGATCGGTGCGGGTGCTGCCGCACGCACCAGCCTCGTGCGAGGAGTGCTTAGATCTCGGCCGCGTCCAGCCGCCGATAGAGCGGTAGCGCCAGCGGCGCGATCCGGCGCACGACCGCGCGGAACGGCTGGGATTTTGGCTCGGACAAGGGCAGGCCGRGCGTCTCGATCGCCGTGCCTTGCGTCGCCCTGGCAAGCTCGCGACCAAGCGAGATGGACAGCGCAACGGCCCGGCCATTGCAGCCGACCCAGGCAAAGCCGTCCGGCCCGAGACGGTGGATGCGCGGATAGCCCGGCACCTGCGGCTGGAGCAGATTGTCGGGGGTCATCCCGACATAGCCCGACCAGACATAGTCGAACTCGACATCGCCGAGCTGCGGCCAGAGTGTTTTCAGCCGTGCCGCGATCTGCGGCCGCAGATTGACCCCGCCATCGCCCGGCAGCACGGCCGCTCCCCCGGTGACAAGGCGGTTGCGGGCGTCCCAGCGGGCGAAATAGAGCTCGCGATGCGTGTCCGACATCGCCTGGCGGCCCGGTATGACGGTCTTGGCGATATTGTCGCTGACCGGCTTTGTCGCCATCTGCCAGGACAGAACAGGGATGACCTCGCTGGCGATCTCGGGGGCGAGATCGCGCTCGAACTCGCCGGTATAGGCATTGGTCGCCAGCACGAGCGCGCGAGCGGTGACCGAGCCGCGCGCGGTCTTCACCGTCCAGCGGCCATTGGCATGGCTCATCGAGGTGGCGGGAGACCGCGCATAGATGGTTGTGCCAAGCTTCAGCGCGACCTCGGCCAGTCCACGTGTCAGCGCGAGCGGATTGATATGACCGCCCGTGCGATTCCAGAAGCCGCCGAACCAGGCATCCGACCCGAGCATCTCCGCCGCAGCGGCGCGATCGAGCAGTTCGACCGGTGCCCCGATTGCCGACCATTCGCGCACGCGCTTCTCGGCGAGCTTGAAGCGACCAGGCGAATGGACGGGCTGGATCCAGCCAGCTTGTTCAGCCTCTGCCGGGATATCGTATTTCCGCACGAGGTCGAACAGATACTGAGCGCTGTCGCGCAGCACCGCGTTGAAGCGTTCGCCGGCTTCGCCATGGCGTTTCACCATCGCGGAGGGATCGTGGCCGGCAAGCGTCGGGATGACCTGGCCGTTGTTGCGCCCCGAGGCGCCCCAGCCGGGCTCGGCTGCCTCCACGATCGTGACGTCGACGCCGCTCTCGCGGAGATGGATCGCGGTCGAGAGGCCGGTAAAGCCGGCACCAATCACCACGACATCGGTCTGGACATCCCCTTGGAGCGCGCTGAGCACAGGCCCAGGCTGGGCGGTGGCGGCCCAGAGAGAGGGAGGCCAGGCGACGGAGGGCGGAGCAGTCATCGGCGGCGATCTTTCGCAAGGCGGGCCGGTCAAAACCCGTTTGGCAGGAGCTTGCGCATACTTGCCGCCATGACCGCCCGCTCGCAAGTAGGTTGGTTCCAGCGATTTGCCTGGCGGAGAACAGTTTTCTATTTTTCTCGCCAAAGACGAATGAAATCTACCAAATTTAGGCTTTCTCGCTCGGGTTGTTGAAAATACTATTCTCCGGACGCTATGTGTGCCGCGCAGCGGGGGCTGCTGGAAACGTCACCTCGAAGTGGTTGCGCCCCTCTGTTGGTTCGGATGAACTCTGCTTCCGTTGGGTTCTTGGTCAAAGGGGGCGTCATGTCGCTCAAGCACATTCTCGGTCTCGATCATGTCGTCGTGACCGTCCGCGATCTCGATGCTTCTGCCCGGCAATGGGAGCGCCTCGGTTTCACGGTCTCGCCGCGCGGCACCCATTCGCCGATCCTTGGCACCGGCAACTATACGATCATGTTCGGAGACGACTATCTCGAGCTGCTCGGCGTGCTGACCGAGACGGATCAGAACAAGCCGACCCGCGACTATCTGAAGAACCGGGAAGGGCTGGAGCGCGCTGCCTTCACCACGGATGATGCCGCTGCCGGCGCGGCCGAGCTCAAGAGCCGTGGCCTCGAAGCCCTGGGTCCCGTGC
>NZ_JBFTRC010000298.1:0-7294 GCF_056399325.1 Allobosea sp. 01N443 | reverse complement strand
CTCGATGCGCCAGGACATCACATGCTGGCCGTCATGATCGCGCGGGGTCAGCCGCAGAATCTGCGTCAGCTGGCGTACGGGCTCGTCATAGGCATAGGTAATCGAGTGGGAAATCCTGATCCGCATGGGCGATCGCTGTCTCGACGGGCGCGTTGGTTTCCGGTCCATATCTAGTGTTCTGCGGGCGGGCAGGCGAGCCCGCCGCGTTCTTTATTGCAGATACTGCTCCGAGATCGTGAGGCCGAGGCGGCCGTTCTCGCTGATGAAATCCTCGATGAATTCGTGCAGCCCGTGCTGGAAGACGGAGTCGATGCGCGCGTTCGAAAGGCTTGCCAGCGTCTTGCGAGCCTGGCGCTGAGCCGGGCCGTGCCGGCCATAGGCATCGCCGAGAGCGTCGAGGAAGCGTGAGATGTTCTCGTAGCAGGCGGCGAGCGAGCGCGGCATCCGGCGGTTGAGGATCAGCAGATCGGCGATCAGCTGCGGCTTCACGGCCTCGCGATAAACCCAGTGATAGGCAGTCAGTGCCGAGACCTCGCGCAGCACCGTGGTCCATTGGAAATAGTCGAGCGAGCCGCCGACCTGTTCGCTCTCGGGCAGCAGCACATGGTATTTCACGTCGAGGATGCGGGCGGTGTTGTCGGCGCGCTCGATATAGACGCCGAGCCGCGAGAACCAGTAGCTGTCGTCGCGCAGCATGGTCCGGTAGGCCGAGYCGTCGAAGACCAGTGAGACGTTCTTCACCCAGTCGAGGAACCGGGCGAACTCCTCGCGGTCCATGCGCTTCTTCTCGAACCGTTGCAGTTCCAGCCAGGCGCTGTTCAGCGCGTCCCACATTTCCGAGGTGAGCGCGGTGCGTACCGCACGAGCATTCGAGCGGGCCAGCGCGAAGCAATTGCGAATCGAGGACAGGTTATCCGGGTTGAAGGTGAGGAAATCGCAGACATTGCGCTCATTCGCCTCGCCATAGGCCTTGGCGAAGGTCTCTTCGCAACCGGCGGTCGCGACCGCACTGTGCCATTCGGTCCCGGCGCCACCATAGGACGAGGGCAGGTTGGTGAGCCGCATCGTCGCATCGAGGATGCGGGCGAGATATTCGGCGCGCTCGACGTAGCGGGAGACCCAGTAGAGGCTGTCGGCGGTGCGGGAGAGCATGGTCAGATCCGGCCTTTTCGCAATGCGCGGGGCTGCGTCCTGGAAGCGGGAATGCGGAAATGCGCTGTTGCCATCATGCATCGAGCACCCAGGTGTCCTTTGTTCCGCCGCCCTGGCTGGAATTGACCACGAGCGAGCCTTCCTTCAGCGCAACGCGGGTGAGGCCGCCGGGCACGCAGGAAATGCCGTTGGCGCCGGAGAGCACATAGGGCCGCAGGTCGACATGCCGCGGTGCGACGCCGGAGGCGACGAAGGTCGGGCAGGTGGAGAGCGCCAGCGTCGGCTGGGCGATGAAGCCTTCCGGCTGGGCCTTCAGCTTCTTGCGGAATGTTTCGATCTGGGCCTTGTTGGCATGGGGGCCGACAAGCATGCCATAGCCGCCGGAGCCGTTGACCTCCTTGACGACGAGCTTGTCGAGATTGTCGAGCACATAAGCATTGGCCTCCGGCTCGCGGCAGCGGAAGGTCGGGACGTTCTTCAGGATCGGCTCCTCGCCGGTGAAGAACTTCACGATCTCCGGCATGTAGCTGTAGACCGCCTTGTCGTCGGMGACGCCGGTGCCGACCGCATTGGCGAGCGTAACATTTCCCGCCTTGTAGGCGCCGATGATGCCCGGCACGCCAAGCACCGAATCCCCGCGGAAGACCAGCGGGTCGATGAAGTCGTCGTCGATGCGGCGGTAGATCACATCGACGCGCTTCGGCCCCTGCGTCGTGCGCATATAGACGACATCGTCCTTGACCAGCAGGTCCGAGCCCTCGACCAACTCGACGCCGAGCTTGTCGGCGAGGAAGGAGTGCTCGTAGAAGGCCGAATTATACTGTCCGGGCGTGAGCAGGCAGATCGTCGGATCTGACGAGGCGCGGCGCGGCGCGACCGAGCGCAGGGTCGCGAGCAACTGGTCGGGATAGTTGTCGACCGGTGCGACGCGGTGCATCGCGAAGAGCTCCGGGAAGAGCCGGAGCATCACCTCGCGATTCTCCATCATGTAGGAGACCCCGGAGGGGGTGCGGGCATTGTCTTCGAGCACATAGAATGTGTCGGCGTCGACGCGCACGATGTCGATGCCGGCGATATGGCAGTAAATGCCGTGCGGCACCTGGAAGTCGACCATCTCCAACTGGTAGCAGGCGTTGCGGTAGACCAGGTCCGGCGGAATGATCCCGGCCTTCAGGCATTCCTTCGGCCCGTAGACGTCGGCGAGGAACATGTTCAGAGCGGTGACGCGCTGGCGCAGGCCTTTCTCGAGCTTGGCCCATTCCGGCTTGGTCAGGACGCGCGGGATGATGTCGAACGGGATCAGCCGTTCGGTGGATTCTTCGTCGCCATAGACGGCAAAGGTCGGATAAATCGAGCCCTGCCCAATCCTTGGGCAGCATTCGGGCCGATTGCAACGTGGCCGAGGTGCAGGCGGGCCTGGGCGCATTGGGCCTGGTGCGGGATGGTGCGGTTTACGATGCGTCCTCGCCTGAAGATGCGCTGCTCGACTTACCGATCAGCCGGACGATCAGCGCGGCCAGCAATTCGGTCGCTCTTGCCTCATTGGCCTCGCCGCGCAGCACCTCGCCTGACACGGATTCGGCAGCTCCTAGGATCGCGACACAGCGTAGGTGCAGGTCCTCTGCGGGGAGCTGGCCGGCATAGGGAGCCAGTGCCTCGCGATAGAGTGAGATATAGCCGTCGACGAGCTCCCGCTGGACGGCCTCCATCGCTTCCGTGCCCTTGAGGGCGGCTGAAAGCGAGTGCCATTCCGGGCCGATCGACGTTGCGCAGGAGAGATAGGATTCGGCGACCGCGCGTGCGACCTTGTCGAGGCGCGGCTCCAGTTGGTCGAGGGCCTCCGCCAGTGCTCCGCCCTGTTGTTCGTCGATCCGGCAATAGAGCGCGATCATCAATGCCTCGCGCGAGCCGAAATGATCATAGGCCACCGGCTTGCTGACGCCGGCCCGTTCGGCGACGCGCCCGAGCGTCAGCGCGTCTGCGCCGTCTTCGCCCACCATCGTCATGGCGCAATCGAGCAACTGCTCGCGGCGCTCCACCCTGGGCAGCTTCTTCGCAGATCCCGTCGACATCGGCGTCTCCGCTTCTCCCCTTGCAGCGCAGTTGACAATGCTTCTATGCAATCCTACTAAAGGTAACTTACTTTTAGTAGGCGATCAATAGACCGATCGCGGCTTGGCGCTCCAGGAGATTTGTCCATGTCCACCCCCCAACGCCCCGTCCTGATCATTGGTGGATCGGGCGTCGTAGGCGGCCAGGCGGCCGCAGCGCTGCGCCGCTTGCAATTCGACCTTCCGATCGCCATCGGCGGGCGCGATCTCGCCAAGGCGCAGGTGGTTGCTCAGAAGGTCGGGGGCGCGATTGCGACGCGGGGCGATCTTGACCGCCGGGACCTCGGCCAGCCGGAGGGAGCGCAGTACAGCGCCATAGTCGTCTTCGTGAAGGACGATGGCCTGAACTCGATGCGCTACGCGCAGGATCACGGTATCCCCTATATCAGCGTATCGAGCGGCACCTTCGAGATCGGTCCGGAGGTCGCGCAGTTCATTCACGCGGCAACGAAGGCCCCGGTGCTTCTCGCAAGCCAGTGGCTGGCCGGTGCTGCGGTGTTTCCGGCCCTGGTCATTGCCAAGGATTTCCGCACGATCGATTCCATTGCGATCGGCGCACTGCTCGACGAGCAGGATATGGGTGGCCCGGCGGCCTTGACGGACTACAACCGCATCACGGGAGCGGCACCGGCCGCGCTGACGCTGACGGGCGGCAAGTTCAGCTGGGTCAATGGTGAGGATGCCAAGGCGCGCTATCGTAGCGTCGATGGTGTCGAGCTCGACGCAACCGCCTATTCTCCACTCGATATCGTCAGCCTCGCCGCGGTGACCGATGCCAGATCGGTGCGGCTCGACCTTGCCTTCTCCGAATCCGCCAGCCGCCGCCGTGGCGAGCCCTTCTCGACCGAAATCACGATCGCGATCGACGGCGTGCTGAGGAATGGCCAGCGCAGCACGATGCGCCACGAGATCGTCCATCCCGATGGCCAGGCGCCCCTGACTGCACTTGGCGTCGCGCTCGCCGTCGAAAGGATGCTGGGACTCGCAGGCGGCGCCGCTCCGCAGCCCGGCCTCTATCTGCCGGAATCGATCCTGGCTCCTGATTACTATGTCGGCCGCATGAAGGAGTTCGGTGCTCAGTTCCGCCAGACCTGAGACAGAGACTGAGCAGGATCAAGGCGGCGCGAGGCTTCGCGCCGCCTTGATCCTCGGATCGGATATCGTATCCAATCCGATGACCTAACCTTCTGTGATTGCATCGGCTTTCCCGAAAACCACAATCCACTTTTCGGGCCGATGCCTTAGATCAGCCCCAGCCCCCGGAAGCTCGCATGGCCATCGCGGCCGACGATGACGTGGTCGTGGATCACGATGCCGAGGGGCTTTGCGATATCGACGAGATCGCGCGTCATCTTCACGTCGGCGCCCGAGGGGGTCGGGTCGCCTGACGGATGGTTATGGACAAGGATGATCGCACTTGCTGAGAGTTCCAGGGCGCGGCGCATCACCTCGCGGGGGTAGACGGGAGTGTGGTCGACCGTTCCGGTCTGCTGGACCTCGTCGGCGATCAGCGCGTTCTTCTTGTCGAGGAAGAGGATGCGGATGTGTTCCTCCTTTTCTAATTTCTACATATAATCAAGCGCTTACCCGGCTCATCCCCCAAACGTCCCTGCCACGTCCCTCATAGTTCGTTCTTGGAACGTTTTGCGAGCCGAAGTTGGGCAACAYGGCTGGTCTGCTCAATGGTGCCGCGATTGTATCTGGCGCTGGTCTGGCGGTTCTTATGACCGGCTGATTTCATGACGTCGGTCTCTGCCGCGCCGAGGTCGTACGCTTCAGTAATTGCGCCTGCTCGAGCGTCCATGTTCCAGACACCTTTGGGCACTCCAGCCTTGTTCGCGATGGCGCGCCAGCGATCAGTGAAGTTTCGATGCTTGTACGGCTCGCCTGTCCGCTCGGCGATGATCATAGGACCAACGCGCTTCGACAAGGGTACGCGGGCAATCTCCGCCAGAGCAGTGGGGTGAAGCTTCAGGTCGTGCTCAACGGCGAAACCAGTCTTCGTGTGAACCTTGCGAAGGATCAGGTTTGCATCAATGTGGGACCAGAGCAGGCCGTTCACCCAACGGCGCCCTTTGTAAAAGATTCCGCCCTCCGTCTCGGCCGGTTCCCATTCACCGATGACGTCCTTCTGTCGCATCGCGAGTTCGAACTGGAGCGCAGTGGCCAGCGCGACCGAGGGCCAACCTTCCGCATGCGCGGTCGCCCGCACTGCATCGACGTGCTCGACGGTCATTACGGCTGTCCTGGCCGGAGGCGACTTAAAGCGGATCTTCGAAAGGATCGTGTCGGCGCGGAAGCAATCGTCGTAACCCAGCGTGACGCCATAGCTGATAAGTTGACGAACGGCATCCATCGCATGCTTGGCGCGCCAGGGGCGGGGAGGTGCGTCGGGCGCCTTTGGCGCGCCGAAACGCGCGTGCCAGCGCTTGAAGTCGGGACCGAGCAGTTTCGCGATCTGCCGATCAGCGACGCTCTTCTCTATGATGGTCAGCGACTTCAGAACGTTGTCTCGGCTGCTCCACTTCATGGTTCGGAACGGCGAGTCGTCGTTGATCTGAAATAGGCGTGACAAGCTCAGCATCGTCCCGTCGTAGCCAGGCGCAGCGCGTTGACCGCTGGAAGCCCATGCAAGCATTTCGGCCTGCAGGATCTTACAGCGGGAAGACTTCTGCTCCTGACCTTGTGGGGTATCGGGGAAGTGAAGGCGAACGGCCTTAGGTTGGTAGCCTCGCTTAACGAGATCAGAGCGAGCCTCCCAATATTCTCTGTAGGAACCGTCTCGGTTGCGCTTCCGCTTAAGGCCTGGCGTGTCGGTCATCCCCAATTCTCCAAGCCGTCTGCCGAGGAGGGCAGAGCAGTCTGGTGCACGCCGTGCCTGCGGTCCAAGAATGCCCTCACAGCAGGCCAGTGCCTGCAGCCAGTCAGGGGGTCGACGCGTGGCAGGCCTTCCCGCTCCCAAACAATCGCGAGCGCGTCCCACTGCGTTTTTGACTTGGGGCCGAGCACGCGCTGAGCAATCACAGGCTCAGGCAGGTAAAGCGGCGTGTTGTCATTCGCTGGTTGCATCCGCTCACCTTCGGGCTGGCTCGATCTGCAACCGAGCCGGAATGCCCTCTAATAGCCGAGTGTATGGGGTCAAAAGTCAAGTCCGCGCCCCCGTGCCCCGGTCGTGGGACACCGCAATTAGCCCGATTCACACATTGATTAGTCAAGCGGTGTGCCGGGGACCGCGCCGCCCTAATTTCACCATGCCGGCCCAGCACATGGCGCGACCGCCACAGCGATGCGGCGCAGGACKCCGGGCCGTAGTCAAAGCCCCCCAGCCCAGAAGGCCCGGCGTCCGTCTCTGCGATCGGACCTAGCGCGCCCCTTGGCGACACGGATCTCTACGTTGAACGCCGATCGAAAACGGGATCAACTGGCAGTTCGAGAGGCAGCCCATGCGGCGTGTCGGTATCGAGCATTTATCTCGGTAGAACACTCGAGAAATTGCATTCCATAATCGTCCCCAAAATACTCACTGACGGAATTGTCTATTTCATAAAGAAATGACCGCCTGATTTCGCAGTCGTCGCCAACTTCTCTGTAGCAAGCAATTGCGAGTGTTTTAGCGTCGATCCGACATTGCTCTATCGTGTCGCAAAAATTCTGCATTGAAATTCGAGAAACGTTATCAGAAATCGATTCTCGATTGAGTAGCATCGAGCGAAGAACCGACTCTATCACGATCTCTTTCGTTTTCTGGGTCATTGCCTTCTTGCGCGTTGACATAGTCATACCCTTTCGCCGCCAAATGGCGCGCTTTCAAATTGCCCAAATTGGGCAAGCGTTTTCTTTCACCCCCGGAGGGGCGTGTTCGTTGCGTTGAAAGGCCGCTTGGGAGCGGCGATACCCACTTAAGGGCTGGGCTACCCCGAGGGGTGCGGGCGTTCCAAGGAACAATGCCATTTAGCCGAGTGTTTGACGTCGAAAGTCAAGCGGCTCCCAGCGGCATGATCGTGGAACGCCGCTTTTAGCCCGATTCACAC
>NZ_JBFTRC010000297.1:0-4816 GCF_056399325.1 Allobosea sp. 01N443 | reverse complement strand
GCCCGGGAACATCGCCTGCGCGCGCCAGGCCGGCATCGGCTCTTCACTGGTATGGCTGCAAGCTGGTCGCGTGCGACCACTATGTCCTGACCGACTATGGACAGGCGGAAGACGCGTTGCCGTCAGCGCTGTGCAGTCTGGAGATCCCGCCCACGAATGTATGGGCCTTGTGGGCTCCCGATCCGATCGAAGAACGCTCTCTGCGTGCCTTGCAGGCGTGGTGGACCAAGACAGGGGGGTCAGAGACGCCTGTACCCTGCATTGTGGGGAACAGAGCAGAGCTCGATGCAGCCATACTCGAGCGCTCGCTGCGTGAGACAAGCCGATTGCAGCATAGCAACCAGCTACTGATGCGTGACCTGGCGGCCTTGCGGGAGAGCTGGACCCATCACGTTCGCATTCCCCAGGAACTCGAGGAATTGGTCGCCACCCTGCGCATGGGGCGTCCGCAGCTCATCTTCAACAGCCCCCTTCCCCGTTCGGATGTCGACATTCCCGCCTCTCCCGAAGAGCCCGACGTCAGCGACATCGGGCCATGCCTCGCGCAGCGGCTACCCAGCTCCGCGAGGGGATGGCTCGGCATCGATCTGCATATCGCCGATCCCGGGCGGGGCGCCGGGCATCTGTGCGCGCAGATCGAGGCCTCCGATGCGGGGACGCTTCTGGCGCAGTGGCGCGTTCCCTTCGATGTGCTCTGCAGGGGCTGGCTTCCTCTGCGCCTGCCCAGCGCATCGACTTGCACGTCGCGTTCCCTGACACTCAAGCTCTGGGCCCGTGGCGGCGAGGTGGCGCCTCGTCTTTCGACCTGTTCGGCCGGTGTCATGCACGAATACCGGCTTGCCCCGCAAAGCCTGGCGCAGCCGGACGAGCGAGACGCAGCGACCATGCTTGCGATGAAACTATGGGGCGGACTGCCGGGAATCCGGTCTCTTTCATCCGAAGATGATGGCGAATTCCGACATGAAGCAGGAGCGATGATCCCGGTCCCCGACTCCGTCGTCGGCAAGGCGCATCTTACCCGGGAACAATCTGCTGCTTACCCGGTGTTCGGCTATATCGAGCAGGGAAAGGTCCTCCTGCGCCCCCTGAAGACAACGTCATCTGCGGCTGTCATCAGCCTGCCTGCCACGCCGGGCCTGATCGAGATTTCATGCGAGGTCATGATCGACGACAAGCGCTGCCAGACGCGCCGCCTCGGAGCCCGGCTGGTCGTCACTCCGCACGGGATCGGCCCAGACGACGCAGAAAGCGGCCAGAATGTCCTTGCTGCGACCGAATGGACAGAACTGAACGAGCCGCTTGCACCGTCGCGACTGGTTGCACGGCTGCCATTTGCAGAGAACAGACCGGTTGACCTTCATCTGTTCACGCGTTTGCCCGAACCGGGTCCAATCCCACCGCACGGCCGGGTGGTGTTTGGTCGGTTCGAAGCAGAGATTCATGCCGCATCAGCCTGGGGCATGGCCGCCGTGCTGCCTGTCGCAGATGGTCGAACGGCCCGGCTATGAGGCGGCAAAGCTCCTCCGGGCTCCCGGTGCGACACCCCTGCACATCGCTTCGAGACAGCGCGATGGTGCGACACAACCACGTTCCCGAACGCGATCCGGAGKCGCGCAACTCACGCCGTCCGATGCGCGCCGACTGGTGTCAGTCCGCCGCCTGACCCGAACCGACACAGCCGGGCGAAGCGAACGCGGGACCGTGGCCGGCGCGGAGAACCTCCGCGCATGGTCGAGGTCGATCCGGCCGCTGGCCGCCATAGGCGAACGAGGCAGGCCTCACCACAGCGACGGCCCCGCGGCCGGCAGGAAGCTTCCGCAGGGCTGAGCCTTCCACCGAGACGGCAGCCACGATGCGACCATGTCGGCTGGCGTTTCCAACTCGCGTGGTCACCGCCGCCACGGCACGCCCTCCCCCTCGCCTTTCCCGCGATCGCCGTTCCACAGGCGGCTGCAAGGCCCGGTGTTGACGTCCGGCTCTGGTCATCGTATTGGTCTGACCAGAATAAAAAACAAGTGATCTTGGGATGGACGCTCAGGCTGCAGAAGACCCGAAAGGGTTCGAGAAGGTTTTTGCGTTTTTGCGCGAACAGCTTCTCGACGGCACACTCAAGCCCGGCGACAGGTTGATCGCCGAGCGCGAACTCGCCGTGCAACTCGGCGTCAGCCGGCCGATCGTGCGCGAGGCGTTGCGAGCCCTGCATATGCTGGGCATCGTCGAGATCCGCGATCGCATCGGCACGATCGTCAAGCGCCCCGACATCTCGATGCTGAAGGATTTCTTCGCGCTGGCGCTCGCTCAGCAGGCCGACCTGATCGACGATGTCATGGAGGCGCGCATCGCGATCGAATGCCAGGCGATCCGCCTGGCCTGCGAGCGCGCGATGATCGCCGATTTCGAACGCCTGCAGCGCGCGCTCGTCCGCATCGGTGCGACGATCGACGAGGCCGAGGCCGGGAGCCTGGCCGATTACGATTTCCACCGGGCGATTGTGCTGGCCTCGCGCTCGCAGACGCTCGCCGTCCTGCACGATTCGATGTCGACCTTGCTCGCCCGCTCGCATCGCAGCCGGCGCGAGCTGGTGCAGATGTTCGGCTCGATGAAGACCTACCTGATCGACGACCATAAGAGGGTCTTCGACGCCATCGTCGCGCGCGATCCCGATCGCGCCGAAGTCACCTTGCGACGGCATTTTGCCATCGGCGACGAATATCGGCGCCGCGCGGCGCTTGGCGACGGGGACAGCGGCGAACCGGCCACCGGCTAGAGCCTTTCAGAAGAAGAGAAGCGCTATGGGACGAAACGACAAGGGGCACGTCGGCTTCATCGGCCTCGGCACGATGGGGCGGGAGATGGCGCGCAACCTCCTGAAGGCCGGGCACAGCGTCACGGCCTTCGACATCGTCGGCAGCGCCGTCGAAGAACTCGCCTCCGCCGGCGCGGTCGCGGCGACAAGCCCGGCGCAGGCCGCCGCGACCGCGGATATCGCCATCACGATGCTGCCCGACACGCCGCAGGTCGAGGAGGTCGTCTACGGCGCGCAAGGGCTGCTCGCCTCGCCGCCCGCCGGCCGCCTCATCGTCGACATGAGCACGATCTCGCCTGTCGCCGTGCGGCGCATTCATGCCGATCTCAAGGCGACGGGCACCGATTTCATCGATGCGCCGGTGTCGGGCGGGCCGATCGGCGCCAAGAACGCGGCCCTGTCGATCATGGCCGGCGGCGAGGCCGAGGCCTTTGCCCGCGCCGAGCCCTATTTCAGGGCGATGGGCACGACGATCACCCATGTCGGTGCGCCGGGAGCCGGCCAGGCGGTCAAGCTCTGCAATCAGCTGATCTGCGGCATCAATATACAGGCGATCTGCGAGGCGATCGCGCTTGGCCGGGCCTCGGGCGTCGATCTCGAGCAGCTCCGCAATGTCCTGCTCGGCGGCTCGGCCGCGTCCTGGATGCTCGAAAAACTCGGCCCGGCCATGATCTCCGGCGATGTCGGGGCGGGCTTCCGCATCGACCTGATGCTGAAGGACCTCAGGCTGGTCCAGGAGCAGGCCCAGGCCCTTTCGGTGCCCCTGCCCGGAACCGCGCTGGTTACCAGCCAGTACATCGAAGCCCGCGCCCATGGCGAAGGCGCCAATGGCAACCAGGCGCTTTTCCGCGTCTATGACCGCATGACGAACAGAGCCTGAGGCGGGCGGCGGCGATGGGCCTGAACCTCGACTTTTCCGTCGTTCTGGAGCGCTGGCCCCTGTTCTGGGACGGCGCGGTCATGACGCTGAAGCTCGCCGCTCTCGCGATCCTGTTCGGCGGGGTCATCGGCACCTTCTGCGCCGTCGGCCGCAACAGCGGAAACCGCCTGATCGCGCGGGTCTGCACGCTCTATGTCGAGGCGATCCGCAACACGCCGTTGCTCGTCCAGATCTTCCTCGTCTATTTCGGCCTCGCCAGCGTCGGCTTCAAGTTCTCGGCCTTTTCCGTCGCGGCCGCCGCGCTCGCGATCAATGTCGGCGCCTATACCGCGGAAATCATGCGCGCGGGCTTCGAATCCATCCCCGTCGGCCAGATCGAGGCGGCCGAGGGCCTCGCCCTGTCGCGCTTCCAGATCTACTGGCATGTCATCCTGCTGCCGGCCACCGAGAAGGTCTATCCGGCACTGACCAGCCAGTTCGTGCTGCTGATGCTGGCCTCGTCCGTGACCTCGCAGATCTCGGCGGAAGAGCTGACCGCCGTCGCCAACTACATCCAGTCTGACACCTATCGCGCCTTCGAGACCTATATCCTGGTCGCGATCGCCTATGTCGTGCTCTCGCTCGTGCTGAGAGCCGGCTTCTGGGCGCTGGGGCTTGCGCTGTTTCCGCGCCGCCGGCGCCTCGGCACGGCGTTGTGACGGCGATGGGTGGGTCTCTCAACGCCAATCACCTGTTGTTCCTCGGCCATGGCGCACTGTGGACGATCGGCCTGTCCACGATCGCCCTGGTCGGCGGTGGTCTGCTCGGCTTCCTGATCGCGCTCGCGCGGGTGTCGCCGAGCCGCACGATACGCCTGCTCAGCGGCGGCTACGTCCAGCTGATCCAGGGAACACCGCTGCTGGTGATCATGTTCCTGGGCTATTTCGGCCTTTCGGCGCTGGGCTTCTCGATCTCGGCGCTGATGGCGGCCAGCGCCTCGCTGACGATCTATGTCGGCGCCTATTTCGGCGAGATCTGGCGGGGCTGCATCCAGTCCGTGCCGAAGCCGCAATGGGAAGCGGCCGAAGGCCTGGGCTTGAGCCGGACGCAGCGGATGATCAAGGTCATCCTGCCGCAGGCGATGCGGATCG
>NZ_JBFTRC010000296.1:0-4859 GCF_056399325.1 Allobosea sp. 01N443 | reverse complement strand
CTGGTATGGCGAGAACGTCGTCGGCGGCCCCGGCGCCTTCGTGCTCCCGGCGCAGGGATTTGAGGATTTCGGGCGGGCCTTCCGGCAAAAATTCATCACCGAGATCAGCGCATGGCCCGCCGCTCCGGGCCGCCCGCCCTCGCGCCTTGCCGCGCATGAACAGCCCTGATCGGCCCTCGCCAGTGAGTTTCCGGACAGACGGCGGGCTCTGTTTGCAACAGGCTGCCGGCGGGTGTAGGCTCCCGGCGCCTACTCTTGAGAAGGCTGGCGACGATCTGGAGAAACCGATCATGCGCAAGTGGAAAAAACCCGCAATCATCGAAGTGACAGTCGGCTGCGAAGTGACGTCTTACGCTCCGGCACAGTTCTGAAGCGTCCGTTCTGAGTAACAGGCCGTCGACCCGGGAGCGGTTGCGGGCGCTGGCGCCCGGTTCCGCCGTCGGGGATGGCTGCCACGATGGGATTGTTGGTGTCCGTTCACGTGTCAGGCGGGAAGCCGTCGGGTGCGGTCGCAAGCGGCGTCTATTTGTGAGCATCGCGGATGGCGGGCTCATAGCCGCGCGTGCTGTGCCCTGCGCTTGCTGTCACACGATGGGCGGTCCGGCGCGCGCTCGACAGTGGAGGCGACGGGTTGAGGTGCCCCCCAGCCGTGGCGGCGTGGTCGCGGCAGGTCTGGCGTCGATCCCGCCATCGAGCCCCTGGCACCGATACGCTTGACGAACCTGAACGAGGCGCTGGCCCATGACTGCTGGCATTACGACCGCTGACGTCGCGAGCATCGTCCCGGTACTGCCCCGTGGCGTGCGCCTGCGCTTTGATGATAGCCGCCGGCAATGGTTCCTTCTCGGTCCCGAGCGCGTGTTCGAGCCCGATGAGATGGCGCTCGAGATCCTGCAGCGCATCGATGGGGTGAGTTGCGTCGAAACCATCGTCCAGGATCTGGCGACGACCTTCGACGCGGACCGGGACGAGATCGCCGCCGACGTCATGACGTTCCTGCGCGGCCTTGCCGATCAAAGGATGGTCGACCTGTGAGCGATGTCGAGACGCTTCCACAGACCCAGCCTGCTCGGCCCGAATTGCAGCCGCCGATGGGTTTGCTGGCGGAGTTGACGCATCGCTGTTCCCTGCGTTGCCCCTATTGCTCCAACCCGCTCGAGCTCGACAGGCGCTCGGGCGAACTCGCGACCTCCGAGTGGAAGCGGCTGATCGATGAGGCTGCCGCGCTCGGCGTGCTGCATATCTATTTCTCGGGCGGCGAGCCGATGCTGCGGCGCGACATCGCCGAACTGGTCGCATATGCGCATCAAGCCGGGCTCTATACCAACATGATCACCTCCGGCGTCGGCTTTCAGCCGGCCGTGCTGGACGCGGTCACTGAGGCGGGCCTCGACCATATCCAGCTTTCCATTCAGGCGATCGATGCCGAAACCTGCGATCGCGTTGCCGGTTACACGGGCGCGTGGCAGCGCAAGCATGAAGTCGCTGCCGCCATCGCCCGGCTCGGATTGCGGCTCACCGTCAATGCCGTCGTGCATCGGGACAACGTGCAGCAGATTCCGGCCTTCGTAGAGCTTGCGGAAGAATGGGGTGCTGCGCGCATCGAGATCGCGCATGTGCAGTATTACGGCTGGGGCCTGGTCAACCGCGCCAGGTTGATGCCGACGCGCAAGCAGGTCGAAGCTGCGATGGTGGATGTCGAGGAGGCAAGAAGCCGCACGGCCGGGCGCCTCGTCATCGATTGCGTGCTGCCCKATTACTATGCCCGCTACCCGAAAGCCTGCATGGGCGGCTGGGGCACGCGGTTGATGAACATCACGCCGACAGGGCGCGCCCTGCCCTGTCATGCGGCCGAGACGATAGCGGGGCTGGTCTTCGACAATGTCCGCGACGCCAGCCTGTCGGAGATCTGGTATCGCGGCAGGGCGTTCAATGCCTTCCGCGGCACGGACTGGATGCAGGAGCCCTGCCGCAGCTGTGCGCGCAAGGAGCTGGATTTCGGTGGCTGCCGTTGCCAGGCCATGGCGCTGGCCGGCGACGCGGCCGCGACCGACCCTGCCTGCTCATTGTCGCCGCTGCATCGCGAGGTCGTTGCGCTGGCGGAAGCCGAAGCCGCCTCCGAGCGCAGCGATTTCATCTACCGGACCTATCAGGGCGTTTGACGCAACCGTCTCCAGGCGCCCCTCGCGTCAAATGTCCTTCTCATCCGCGCCGGCGCAGCGCCAGCGGACGACGCGCCAGTCGGGATGTTCGCCATTCCATTGCGCGACATAGGGCGCCGCGCTCTTCGCGCACTGGTTCGGCGAGACAGTGATCGCCAGCGGAATCCGCTCATTCCGGCAAATCGAGGGGTCCGTGACGAGGCAAACCGAAATGACGATCGCAAGCATCGACTGCTCCCCCACTTTTGCGTGGCCCAGCCCGTCCGACGACGAGGCAGACCGCGCGCCAGCCGCCATCGGAGAGGCTCATCCTACAGGTCTTTGACGGGAAATGCGAAGACCAACGGGCAGCGCATAGGGGAGGCTGCCGCGCTGGAGCATCTGCCTGAACCGCCAAGAGCGGATCATGCTTGTGATCAGCCTCGGGGACCGCTCGCAAGGCTGCCCCGTTCGACTGGCGGGGCGTGGCCGAAGCCCGCAGGATCACCGGCCTGCCTTTGGATGGCCGAAGGCGGCATGCCGTAGCGCTTCTTGAACAGATGGGTGAAATGCGAGGAGCTGCTGAAGCCCCAGGAAAAGGCGATATCGGTCAGGGTCTTGCCCGTTCGCGAACCGAACTCGAGCTCTTCCAGGCATTTCTCCAGACGCTCTTGCCAGATGTAGCTGGTGATCGTCGTGCCTTCATCGGCAAAGGACATGTGGAGATAGCGCTTCGTGCAATCCAAGGCCGACGAGAGCTGCTCGATGCCCAGGTCCGGATCGCTCAGGTTCTCGCGAATGAAGGCCTTGATCCGGGATGAAAGAGCCGCGCGCCCCGAGGTCCTGAAGGACGTTTGCGAAAGGAAGGGCATCAGCACGAGATCGAGCAAGGTGTCGGCGACCTGGACTTCGCAGCCCGCCGCCAGTGCCGGGGCCTCGTTAAAGGCGGACAGGACGAAATCATGGGCCAGGCGGCCCGCGCCTTCGCGAGCCGAAACCTGTTGCGCCAGGAGCGGATCGAGCGACACGCCACGTTGCTCCAGCAATTGCCGGGGTATGATGACGACATGATGCTTCGTCAGGGCCGCGCTCGTGATCACATGGGGCCTGGACACGTCGTAGATCAGACAGTCGCCGGGCGTGATGACGCAATGGCGGCCATCCTGCTCGAACAGCGAGGTGCCATCGGTCTGAAACAGCACCTTTATCGGGCGACCGCCCAGCTCAGTGCATGAAGCGGGGTGCGCGATCCGGTGTTGGCTGACCTCGATCTGGCAGAGCCGCAGCCGCCGGATCGTCGCATAATCGATATGCCCGTCGATCGTGCCGGCCCCGAAGGCATCGACGCGAAGCGGCCCGCATAGCGTGCCCAGCGCCTGAGCCCAGTACTCGGACCGCAGCGGAGCCGCTGTCGTGGCGGTGCTCAAGGATATGATCGCGTGGGTCATTGTCGCGCATTCCGCTTCGACCGTGCCACTCTACATCGCCGCCCCCTCACAAGGAATGGCCTTCGGCGCGTCCGGCCGGGGCGTGTCTTCGCGGGCAGACAAGGGATGCTTCCCTTTAGGGCAAGCGTCGCGAAGAGAAAAATACCACATTGCACGCCGGACATGCGCCATCAGACGCATGTAGACGAGCACCGGATTTCCATGCGCGGGATCGAGGTGGTTCCAGACGCGTGATCATACCGRCGACAGGGAGGACGAAATCATGACCCAGACCGTTGCCATCCATCCCTCGATCGATCGCGGCCTCCCGCCGGCTTCCGCCGATTTCAAGGGCGGAACGCTCGTCTGCAAATGCACGGACCGCCCGGTAAAGGTCCGCGTCGACTCGCAATCGGCCCATAATCACGCCTGCGGCTGCACGAAATGCTGGAAGCCCAAGGGCGCGTTGTTTGCGATGGTCGCGGTGGCGCCGCGCAACAAGGTGACCGTGATCGAGAATGGCGACAAGCTCGCGATCGTCGATGAGTCCGCCACGATCCAGCGCCACGCCTGCAAGGGCTGCGGCGTCCATATGTACGGGCGCATCGAGAAGGCTGCCCATCCGTTCTACGGGCTTGATTTCGTTCATACCGAATTGTCGCCGGAAACCGGCTGGTCGCCCCCGGAATTTGCCGCCTTCGTTTCCTCGATCATCGAGTCGGGGGCCGATCCGGCCAATCAGGGCGCGGTACGCGCACGCCTGCGCGAAATTCGCCTCGAGCCCTATGATTGCCTCTCCCCGCCCCTGATGGATTTCATCTCCACCCATATCGCAAAGGCGTCGGGGGTTCTGAAATCCTGATCGGGATTGCTTGGGAGGGCCCGGGTCATGAAGACACGCGCAGCCGTCGCCTGGGAGGCGCGGAAGCCGCTGACCATCGAAACGGTCGAGATCGGCGGACCGAAGGCGGGCGAGGTCCTGGTCGAGGTGATGGCGACCGGCATCTGCCACACCGACGCCTACACGCTGTCGGGCATGGATTCGGAGGGCAAGTTCCCGGCGATCCTCGGCCATGAGGGCGCCGGCATCGTCCGCGAGGTCGGCGCCGGCGTGACCACGCTCAAGGTCGGCGACCACGTCATTCCGCTCTACACGCCGGAATGTCGGAATTGCAAAAGCTGCCTGTCACGCCGCACCAATCTCTGCACCGCGATCCGCGCGACGCAAGGCCAGGGCGTGATGCCGGACGGCACCTCGCGCTTCTCCTGCAACGGCGGCGAGGTCTTCCAC
>NZ_JBFTRC010000295.1:0-4922 GCF_056399325.1 Allobosea sp. 01N443 | reverse complement strand
CGCTGAGAATGATCGCGGGCCTCGTGCCCGCGACCTCCGGACGGATCGTCGTCGGCGGCAGCGACCTGACCGAGGTCGCGACGCATCGGCGCGACATGGGTCTGGTCTTCCAGAGCTATGCGCTGTTCCCGCACATGAGCGTGGCGCGCAACGTCGCTTTCGGCCTCGAGATGCGCAAAGTCGACAAGGGCGAGATCGCCAAGCGGGTGAAGGAGGCGATCGCGCTCGTCCACCTCACCGGCAAGGAGGAGCACCGGCCGGCCCAGCTCTCCGGCGGCCAGCAGCAGCGCGTGGCGCTGGCGCGTGCGCTCGTCATCCGTCCCTCGATCCTGCTCCTCGACGAGCCGCTCTCCAATCTCGATGCCAAGCTGCGCGACGAGATGCGCAACGAGATCCGCGACATCCAGAAGCGCCTCGGCATCACTGCGATCTTCGTGACGCATGATCAGGTCGAGGCGCTGACCATGTGCGACAAGGTCGTGGTGATGAATCAGGGCCGGCTCGAACAACTCGGAACCCCGGTCGAACTCTATGAGACGCCGAAGACGGCCTTCGTCGCGAGCTTCGTCGGCCGCAGCAATCGCCTGACGGCTGTCGCCCGCAATGGCGCGGCCGAGTTCGCAGGCCAGCGCATAGCCGCTCCCGCCGGCCTCGAGGGACCGGTGCAGGTGATGATCCGCCCGCATCGCCTCGGGCTTTCGCCGGACTCTGCTGCAGCCGCGGATTCCGCGCGCCAGCACGTTTCGGGCACCGTCGCCCGCGCGATCTTCGCCGGCGACATCCTGCAATATGACGTCGATGTCGGTGGCCAGATCGTCTCGGTCGAGCTCGCGACCCGCGGCGGCGAGAGCGTGATCGAGCCGGGCCGCCCGGTGACCCTGTCCTGGCGGCCGCAGGACATCTTCGTCTACGGAGCGGCAGCATGAGCGCCGTCGCGCCAGCCGCAGCGATGGCGGCCCCGATGCCGGCCGCGGAGCGGAGCAGCGGCCTGCCGCTGGTCGTGCTGCTGCTCCTGCCGATCGCGCTCGTGAACGCCTTCGGCTTCCTCGCACCCGTCTTCAACCTCCTGCGCATGTCGTTCTACGAGTCGCAGGCGACGGGCGCGATGGTCGAGGTCTATACGCTCGCGACCTGGGCCTCGGTGCTGCGTGACAGCTTCTACGCCGAGCTCATTCTCAACAGCATCCTGGTCAGCCTCGGAATCACGCTGATGACGCTGGTCTGCTCCTATCCGATCGCGCTCTATCTTCATCGCTCCAGCGGCACATGGCGCACGATCCTGCTCGTGCTGGTGATCTCGCCGCTGCTGACTTCGGCGGTGGTGCGGACCTATGGCTGGGTCGCGATCCTCTCGGAAAACGGACTCGTCAACAATGCGCTCGGTGCCATCGGCATCGCGCCGCTCAAGCTGATGTTCAACAAGACCGGCGTGGTGATCGGGCTGACCGAGATCCTGATGCCCTACATGATCCTCGCGCTGCTTGCCGGCTTCGGCCGGCTCGATCCGCGTGTCGAGGAGGCTGCGTCCACGCTCGGCGCGCCGCCGTGGAAGGTGTTTCGCCATATCGTCGTGCCGCTGACCCTGCCGGGCATCGCGCTTGGGTCGCTGCTCTGCTTCGTGCTGGCTGTCTCATCCTTCATCACGCCGAAGCTGCTCGGTGGCGGCCGTGTCTTCCTGCTTGCGACCGAAATCTACGACCAGGCCATCGTGACGCTGAACTGGCCGCTCGCCGCGACGCTCTCGATCCTCGTGCTCGTCATCTTCGGCGGTGCTCTCGTGCTCTACACCCGCGCCCTGCGCGCAATCATGTGAGGGGAGGACATCATGGACGAACGCCCGATTTCTCCCGCCCTGAAGATCCTCGCCGGTGCGATGTTCATCTTCCTGCTGGCGCCGTTGATCGTCGTCGTACCGATCTCGTTCTCCGGCGACAGCTACATGATGTTCCCGCCTTCGAGCTGGAGCACCAAATGGTACCCGGCGATCTTCGCGGACGGGAAGATGGTCTCCGCTTTCTGGACGAGCCTGTTGCTCGCCTTCCTGGTGACCGTGCTCAGCCTGCTGATCGGCCTGCCGGCGGCCTATGCCCTGGTCAGGCTCAAGCCGCGCGGCGCGGAATTCCTGTCGAGCCTGTTCACCGCGCCGCTGCTGCTGCCGACGATCGTGCTCGGCCTGGCGATCCTGATCGTGTTTTCCGGATATGGCCTACTCGCGACCTTCCAGGGTCTCGTTGCAGCGCATCTGGTCGTGACCTTGCCCTACGCCATCCGGGTGCTCTCGACCGCTCTCGCCACCCTGCCGATCCCGGTCGAGGAAGCGGCCGCGACGCTGGGCGCCTCGCCGCTGACGGTGTTTCGGCGCGTCACCCTGCCGATGATGCGCTCGGGCATTGTCGGCACCACGGCGCTCTGCTTCCTCGTCTCCTTCGACGAGGTCGTGCTCTCGCTCTTCATGACCGGCCCCCGCATCTCGACGCTGCCGGTTGCGATGTATCACCGCGTCGAACAGCAGGCCGATCCGCTGGTCGCGGCCTTGTCCGTGCTGCTCGTCGTGCTCACGCTCGTCGTCGTTCTGGTTGTCGACCGGACCTCCGGCCTCGCCAAGACCTTCGTCAAATGAACACCTTGGTCGCATCAGGACGGCCGGACAAAGGGAGCCGCATGGTCTCGAGCTGTCATGAAGCAGGCCGCTAGCCCGGCCGAACACTGAAGGCGGTCGGGCAGGGCCCGCCGCCGCGCCGAAACGCCCACTCTTCGAACCTGGCCTGCTCGCGGCGCGAGCGGGAACCCTGGAGTTTTGCCTGATGGAACAGGATATCCGCATCGCCGTCGATATCGGCGGCACCTTCACCGATATCGAGATCCTCGATGCCGGTACCGGCGCGATCCACCAGATCAAGACCCCGAGTACACCGAAGGATCCGTCCGTCGGCCTCCTCACCGGCATCCGCCAAGCGTCGGAGCGCTTCGGTTTCCCGCTGGAAGCAGTGCAATATCTGCTGCACGGTACCACGATCGCGACGAACGCGGTGCTGGAACGCAAGCTGCCACTCGGGGCAGTGGTCACCACGACGGGCTTCGAAGACGTGATGCAGATCGGCCGGCACGGCCGCAAGGACGTCTACGCGATCACCCTGGAGCAGCCGGAGCCGCTCGTCGCCCGCCGCTTCTGCTTCGGCGTCGAGGAGCGCGTCGGTGCAGACGGGCGGATCATTACTCCGCTGCATGAGGACGGCGTTCGCAGGATCGCGTCCGAAATCGCCAGGGCCGGCGTCAGGTCGGTCGCGGTCTGCCTGCTGCACGCCTATGCCAATCCGGCCCATGAGCGGCGCGTTGGCGAGATTCTGTCTGACTTGCTGCCGGGCGTCGCCATCTCACTCGCCAGCGACATCTCGCCCGAGATCCGCGAATATGAACGCATGTCGACCACGGCGCTGAACGCGCTGCTGGTGCCGATCGTCCAGAGCTATACCGACCGTCTCGCCGGGCGCCTCGCCGAGGAGGTGCCGCAGACTCAGGTCTACCTCGTCCAGTCCAATGGTGGTGTGTCCGGCCTGGCCAAGGCCGGGCGTGAGCCCGCCCGCCTGCTGCTCTCCGGCCCTAGCGGCGGTGCCGCGGCGGCCAGGCGCCTGTCGGCCGAGCTCGGCGAGCCCAATCTCGTCGCGGTTGACATGGGTGGGACCTCGTTCGACGTCTCCGTGGTCCATGACGGCGTGGTCTCGATGGTCAATGAGGGGGAGGTCGATGGCCTGCCCGTGCGGCTGCCGATGATCGAGATGCGCACCATCGGCGCCGGTGGCGGCTCGATCGCCTGGGTCGATGACGGCAATCGCCTGCGCATCGGCCCGCACAGCGCCGGAGCCGATCCCGGCCCGGCCTGTTACGGCAAGGGTGGTATCGCGCTCACCGTGACCGACGCCAATCTCCTGCTCGGTCGGCTCGACGGCAAGAGCTTCATGGGCGGGGCGATGCCGCTCGACCGTGAGGCCGCGCGGCGCGCTGCCGAAACCGTGGCGGCGCCGCTAGGGCTCTCCGTCGACAGGACCGCGGCCGGCGTCATCGACGTCGCGAATTCGGCGCTGGCCATGGCGATCCGGCTCTCGCTCTTCGAGAAGGGGCTCGACCCCGAGGATTTCGCCATGCTGTCCTTCGGCGGTGCCGGTGGTGTCCATGCCTGCGAGGTGGCGGAGGAACTCGGCATCCGCCGTGTCATCTTCCCCGCCCATGCCTCGACGCTCTCGGCCTGGGGCATCCTCTGGTCCGATATCGCCCATGATCTCGGCGCCACGCAGATCGGCCTCTTCGATGAACTCGCGCCGGGCCTGGAAGCGACCGCGTCCCGCCTCGTCACGGAGGCGGAAGCGCTGCTCGCCGAGGACGGTGTCGCGCCCGCGGCACGCCGTTTCGAATGGGCCGTCGACCTGCGCTATGCCGGTCAGGCCTTCGACCTGCGTGTGCCGCTGGACGAGGCTGATTTCTCGGCCGCTGGTGTCGCCAAGGCGAGTGCCTCCTTCCACGCCCTGCACAAGCAGCGCTTTTCCTATGACGAGCCCGAGGTCCTGGTCGAAATCGTCGCCCTGCGCCTAAAGGCAGTGGGAGCGCTGGCCAAGCCCGTGCCGGCGCGCCAGGCCGCCGGCTCCGCGAAACCGGCCGCACAGTCGCGCCCGGTCCATGGCCGGGGAGCGGCAGTCGACACCCCGGTCTGGGAGCGCGATGCAATCGGCACCACCGATCCCGTCAGCGGCCCGGCCGTCGTCGAAGAGCCCTACACCTCGATCTACCTGCCGGCCGGCTGGAACATCGTCACCCATTCCGCCGGCGCCCTGATCGCCGACCGCATCACCGCGCAGTGAGGCCCGACACCATGAGCGACATTTTCAAGGGCATCGACCCCGTCCGCCTCGAAGTCATCCGCAATGCGC
>NZ_JBFTRC010000294.1:0-6519 GCF_056399325.1 Allobosea sp. 01N443 | reverse complement strand
GGCTGGGCTTTGCGAGGGCCGATACGGCGGCGCCAGCGGCAGCGCCCAAAAATGTCCGACGCTTCATGCCTTGAGACCTTCCGTGCGAGCAGATGGAACGGTCGCGGGTGCCCCCGGAGCCTGCCGGCGTCGCCGCTATGTCAGCACGCCGATCCTATGGCGGCGGAAAGAACGCGTGCAAGGCGCGCAGCGCAAAGCCGCCCCCGTGAATCCGCCATAGTTTGTGCAACTGCTCGTTCCTTAGCGACAAGGCGAGCTCTGATCCGCGCCGCCCCGGCGATCGGAGCCGATCTTTCGATAGCGTTCGGCAGAAGGACGCTCTGAGGTGATCGCAGCCGGACGTATCCAAGGACAGCAATCACCCGGGCTCTCCGGTCCCTTGAGGCTGGTGAAACACAAACGCATGACCGCAGCTCAGGCGTCCTTCGATGGATTTTTCCCTTGCGGCCGGGGGAGCGCCATCGCGGGCATCTTTGTGGTCATGATCGGCGATCGACAGGCCCGTCACGGACTTCGGCGCCTGGACCTGATGACCAGTCGATGACCATCGAGCGGGGTCGCGCCATCCAGCCGCTAGAGGCTTGCCTTGCAAACCGTCGTCTCGACGGTTTCTCCGCGCTTGTTCAACAGCTTCCAACGCTTCAATTCGGCCTGGAAATAATAAGTCGGCAGTCGGTCATCGTCCGGCACCAGCTTCTGCAGGTCGAAGACGTATCGCCGTGCCTCGCCGTGGATTTGAACCATGACCCCGCCCGCAGCGTCCGGTCGGTCGATGACGATCACACCTTCCTCGAAGCTGCAGGTATAGGTCACGCCCCTGTCGGTGTCCGCGTGGGAGACCAGGAGAAGCGCGCTCGGAAGAAGTGCCGCCAAATAGGGGATCATGAACGGGCTCCGGAATCGCTCTCTCCACTCGATACGCGCCCATCGAATGAAAGTTCCCCGCCTGCCCGGGCCACGAGCAGACATGCCCATCGCGGGCGTGATCGCGCTTCCGAATAGATAAATAATAAGGCGCTGCTAAACATGTCATCATGAACAGTTATTCATGGAACATCTTGCCTTACCCGCACGTTTACCTTTTCAGCTGGGGCCAAAACCGAGCCCCATGAAAAGGAAAGAACCATGATCAAGAATCTTGTTCTTATCGCCGCTCTCGCCGTCGTTCCGGTGACCGCATTTGCACAGTCGAACTCTGGTGCGGCAGCGGGCGCCGCCACGGGCGCTGGCGCTGGCGCAGTGGAGGCGCAATTGTCGGGGGACCTGCCGGTGCAGCCGTTGGCGCGGTCGGCGGCGCCGCGGCTGGCGCGATCGTAGGAGGTATCGCTGCGGACCAGAGAACCGAGTTCCGGACCTATGTGACGCAGCAGAAGGTCCCTTCGGTGGCTTATCGCGAAAAGGTCGTCGTCGGCGCGACATTGCCCGACACCGTGACCTATCGCGAAGTTCCCGCTCGCTACGGCAAAACCGAATATCGCTACACGGTGATCAACGATCAGACCGTCCTCGTCGAGCCGAAAACCCGCAAGATCGTGCAGATCATCGAATGATCGAGAAGGAGCCCACCCTTCCTGGGTGGGCTCCTGTCTTTGCATTTCCCGGACAAGCCCAAGTCTGACGTCATCACAATATTCTGGGGGAGATACGCTTTGATACGGACACTGTTAATGGCTGCCGGCATTGCCGCGACCGCGATGCTCGGCGCGCCAGCCCAGTCTCAGGTACGGCTCGATATGGGAATTGACCGGCCCGGCTATGACGCCCCCCGATATCGCGAGCGCCGAGCGTATGGCGAGCGTCGGGTCATCCGCGAGCGCTACGCGGATTGTCGGTTGGTGGAAAAGCGTCGCGTCAACCGCTTTGGCGAGGTCGTTGTGCGGCGCTCGCGCATCTGCGGCTGAGTATGACCGGCGCTCCGCCGTGGATGATCCTCGGCTTGTCCACGCACCTGCTTCCTTTCCCTTCCGCACTTCAGCAATTTCCTGGGAGACACCGATGCGAAAGTTCATCCTTGTTGCGGCTGCCGCGCTGGGCTTCGGCTCAATTTCGCCGTCCATGGCGCTGGCCACTCCGGTCGCGGGTTTGACGGCGATCGAGGGCCAAAATCACATCGAGCAGATCAAGCATGGCGGCCACGGGTATAAGGGCCATAAGGGCTGGCACGGGTCTCCCCACTGGAAGCGTGGACGGGGCTACGGTCGACACTACGGCGCCCCCCCTCCACACGCGCGCGCCTATGGGCGCCGGGCACACGACTCCGGATATTACCGCTACAGGTAAGGCTGTGCGGCGAAGCGCCGGCGTCGCGCGTTGCCGCTGCCACATCAGCATATCGCCGCCTGACGCGCATATCGACAGGCGGCGGCGACTGCGGCCGGAAGTGGGGTCAACCGAATCAGTTCCTGCACTTTCACCGTCGTGATTGCACCGTCGTGATTGGCTCCCTCCCCCAACCGCTCTCACAGCCCGTGGACACCGTCTCTTCCCGCGGAGTTTGCGCCCTGAGGAACAGATTGGGGTGCTCGGAATTCCCATTCCATCCTGCCGCAGCAGTTCAGGCTGCGAACCAAAGAGAAGGACCTTCCGAACATGCGCGCCATCGCGTTTACTTTCGCTGCCACCCTGCTTACCGGCACCGCCATCGCCCAGACGGCGCCCGTCCCTGCACCGGCGGAGCCAAAGATATTCGTTTCTGTCGAGGAGTCTTCGGCGCTCGTCAGCAGTCTCAAGGGTCTCGACGTCAGGAACTCTGGTGACGAAAGCGTTGGCGAGATCGAGGATTTCGTCATCGCCGGCAACGGCTTTGATTCCTACATCCTGTCTGTCGGCGGCTTGCTCGGCATGGGCAAGCACTATGTTGCGGTCAGTCCCAGCGCCCTTGCCGTCACCTGGAATGCGTCGGACAAGAAATGGAACGCCCGGATCAACGCCACCAAGGAACAGCTGAAGGCGGCCCCGCCGTTCAAGTATGAAGGCCGCTTCGCGAAGTGAGCGAGCTGAAGTCAGCCCGCGGTCGCCTCGCTGCCGTTCCGGCGCAATGTCCGCTTCTTGGAAATCCCTCACCGTTCAGCAGCGCGCACGGCGCGCCAGTGACCCGAAGCTGAACCTGATTTCTGCAGGGGCGGCACACGTCATCGATATCTCGCGGTCGGGCGATCGCCCGGCACGCGAGAACGCACCTGCCGTAAAAGACACGGACGGCCTACCTGCGGCGCGAGTCATCGCAGCCGTGCGTCGCAACACCTAGTCAGCGAGCTTCGCCGCCTTGATCCGCAGCGTGACAATGACCCCCTCGAGGGACCAATTGTAGTCGATCGAGCCCCCCAATTGCCCTGAGATGCTGCGAACCACGAGGCGGCTACCATAACCACCGGCGCCGTTCGGAGGTTCGACGGCAGGGCCTCCCCGCTCCGTCCAGATGATCTTGATCTCTTCGTCGTCAGAGCAACCCGAAACGTCCAGGGTGCCGGTCTCGGCCGACAGCGCGCCATATTTCAACGAGTTGGTCGCGAGCTCATGGATGATAAGGGCCAGCGTGGTCGCCGCACTCTCACCAACGCCCATGCGCGGCACCGCGACGCGGATGCGCCCGCTGAAGGCGCCCAGGTCCTCATAAGGAAACAGCAGGATCGACAACAGGTCGCCGAGCAGAGCCGCATGGCCTTGGTGGCCCGGGAGCGGTCTCACCAAATCGTGGGCTCGGCCAAGTGCCGCCAGGCGCCCGGTCAATTCGGTGGCCATCTCTTTGGCGGTCGTCGTGGACCGCGACGAGATCAGGGTCAGCCCCGAGGCAATGGACAGCAGATTCTTGACGCGATGGCTCATCTCCCCGGCGAGAAGCTCATGGCCTTCCTCCGCCTGCTTGCGCCCCGTCACATCAAGAAAGATGCCGTAGGCAATGCCATTGTGCAGATGCGAATCGTCGCCAATGCCCCGAGCGGAGATCCATCGGATTTCCTCATCGATAATAATGCGGAAATCTATTTCATAGGAGCCGACGATCGCCCGCGTCGCCGTGAACGCGCTCCGTACCCGATCCCGGTCGGCGGGGTGAATTCGGGCTGAGAGATCCTCGAACTTTACCGGGATGCTGTCGTCCTGCACTGCCCATAAGGCATATCCCCGTTCGTCCATGGCGAACCGGTCGGTCTCCACGTTCCACGACCAAAGGGCCACCCCGGCCGCGCCGATAGCGCGACGGAGGCTCTCAGCGCTCCACGACAGAGGGTTGCTGGTGGGCATAATGACACTCGGTGAGCGGACGCGGGTGGGCATCGTAGCAGCGGAGGCCGGAGTTCTCTAAGCCTTAAGGGCAGACTGCGACCATTGTTCAGGGGAATATCGCCTCCCCAACAACCTAGCAGTTGCGCTCTGACGACCGCCAGCGGAGGTTCGCATGCCCTGGGACGGCGCCGGCGGCGCAGCACACTGACTCTCGCCCAGCCGACCGCGTTCTGCTCCAGCGCCCACACGGCAGGACGCTGCGTCATTTAACATCTGAGTTATACAACTTTTCCGCGGCATCTACGGCGAATGCCGTATTGTCGCGAGAGTGCCGCTACCCTAACTCTCACGGTCGGGCATGCATTGCGGGTGCGTCTCGATCTTGTCCGCGGCGCCGGGGGGCTAGATGAGGCRAGTGCAGAGGGCGGCCGGTGTGGGGCGCGGAGCGCGAGCGCCGCTCGCCATCCTGCGACTGATCGAAGATGCGGCTCGTGGCCGGCAACAATCCGGCCTGCAGGCACGCGGACACGCGCGAACAGGCACTGGCGCGCTGACCATTGCGGGCGGCGGTACCGTCAGCGTGGGCTCCGAAATTGTCCGCATCGGCGTAGCCGTCGGCGGTAACGGCTCAGTCAGCGTGACGGGGACTGGATCATCCCTCAGCGGCAGTGGACAACTCGATGTTGGACACTCTGGCACTGGCTCGCTGCTCATAGAAGCAGGAGGGACTGTCTCGTTTGATTCCGTTGTCATAGGCAACGCCGCCGGCCCCTCCCATCGTGCCGCGGGCTCGGTGACGGTCACAGGGGCCGGATCGTCCCTGAGCAGCAGTTCGTTCATGTATGTCGGCGGTTTCGGCGACGGGACGCTCACCATTCGGGCCGGAGGCACCGTTTCCGTTGAAGGTGGCGGGGGCATCCTTGGAGTCGCCTCCAATGGCACTTATGGCGGTACAGGCACATTGAACATTGGTGCCGCGTCCGGCCAACCGGCGGCGGCGGTCGGGAGCCTTCTCGCGGCCGAAGTCGCATTCGGCGCAGCCACGGGACGCATTGTCTTCAACCATACCTCTACGGCCTACACGTTCGCGCCCAAGATCACAGGCGCCGGCGCGCTTCTTATCGAGGCCGGGGTCACCATCCTGACAGGGACGAATACCTATAGCGGCGGGACGAACATCAACGGAGGCGTTCTGTCCATAAGCCGCGACGCCAATCTCGGTGCGGTCTCAGGGGGGCTGACCCTCAACGGTGGCACACTCAAAACCACCGGCAGCTTCACCTCGGCACGGGATGTGACGTTGGGCGCAGCCGGCGGCACGATCGACACCAGCGGCGTGTTGACCCTTTCGGGTCAGATTTCCGGCCCGGGCTCTCTCTTTGTGAACGGCGCCGGCACCCTGTCGCTGACCGGAGCGCAGAATGTCATCGGGGGCGCGCTCACCCTCGGCGGCAGCGCGAGCCCGACGCTCGAGATCAAGGGCGGTTCGCTCACGGTCGGCGATCCGGCCGGCTGGGCAATGGGCTGGAACGAAGTGTCGAGCGGCCTGCTCCGGGTCAGCAATGGCGGAACGCTGAAGCTGGTGGACCCGATGGGGTACCTGGCGATCAAATCCGCCATGGAGGTTTCGGGGGCAAATTCCAGCGTCACCAACGAGGGCTACACGGATGTCGGCGGTCCTGCTGCCGCGACCCTGACCATCAGCGGCGGCGGCGTGATGAACAGCAAGGCGGGCGCGCTCATCGAGGGGCATGGGACCTCGTCGACCGTCAGCGTGACCGGAGCCGGCTCGGTCTGGAATGTCGAGCAGCACATGTTCATCGGCTCCAAATGGTCCAATGGAACCGGCGCGCTCGTCGTTTCCGACGGTGGCATCGTCAATCTGAACGGCAACCTCTATTACGATTCCGATGCCGGGCTGGGCCTCGCCAGCGCCACTGTGACGGTCACGGGCGCAGGCTCCCAGCTCAACGTGGTCGACGGCCTCTTCGTCGGTTATGGCTGCGGCTGCGGCGCCACCACCGCCATGCTCACTGCTGCGGATGGCGGCACGGTCAAGGCCGGCTGGGTGGAGATCAGCGATACCTCCGTGCTCAATCTCGGCACCGGCGGGCGCGCGGGCGCGATCGACACGCGCGCGATCCTGAATGACGGCGCCATCGTCGCGGATTTTGTCGATACCGCCACGCTCGCCGCGAACATCTCGGGCACGGGGACGCTGACCAAGCAGGGTTCCGGCCGGCTCATTCTGACGGGGAACAGCAGCTATACCGGGGCGACCTCGGTGCTGTCGGG
>NZ_JBFTRC010000293.1:0-4971 GCF_056399325.1 Allobosea sp. 01N443 | reverse complement strand
ACGCGCTGATGCCGGTTGTGACGCTGGGCGGTGTCCAGATCGGCCATATGCTCGGCGGTTCGATCCTGGTCGAGACCGTGTTCGGCTGGCCGGGCCTCGGGCGCCTGCTGTTCGACGGCCTGCTGCAGCGCGACCTGAACCTGCTGCTCGGCATCCTGTTCATCTCGTCGATCCTGGTCGTGCTCTGCAACCTGCTCGTCGACCTCGTTTATGGCCTTATCGACCCGAGGATCCTGGCGCGATGAAGCGGAGCTTGCATTTCTGGCGGCGTTTCCGTCGCAACCGGGGCGCGGTCGTGGGCCTCGTCCTGCTGCTGGCGATCGTGCTCGCGGCGATATTCGGCCCGATGGTCTACACGGTCGATCCCTTCGACATGATCGGGCGACCGGCGCAGACGCCCTCCGCGCGCTTTCCGCTCGGCACCGACGTCACCGGCCGGGATATCCTCGCCGGCCTGCTGCATGGCGGCCGGGTCTCGCTGCTGATCGGGGTGGCGGCGAGCCTGTGCGCGACGATCCTCGGTGTCGTCGTCGGGGCGGCCGCCGGCTATTGCGGCCGGGGGAGCGACATCCTGCTGATGCGGCTCACCGATTTCTTCCTGACGATTCCCTCCTTCGTCCTGGCGGTGGTGATCATCGCGATCTTCCGCCCCTCGCTGATCAGCGTGATGAGCGCGATCGCGATCGTGTCCTGGCCGCCGGTCGCGCGGCTGGCACGGGCCGAATTCATGGCCCATCGCGACCGGGAATACGTCCAGGCCTGCCGCTCCATGGGGATGTCCGATTTCCGCATCGCGGCGCGGCATATCCTGCCCAACGCCCTGCCACCGGTCATCGTCGTCTCGTCCCTGCTGGTGGCGACGGCCATCCTGACGGAATCCGGCCTGTCCTTCCTTGGGCTCTCGGACCCGAACGTCGTCTCCTGGGGCTATATGATCGGCATCGGCCGCACCATGCTGCGGACGGCGTGGTGGATGTCGGCGATCCCCGGCATGGCCATCCTGCTGACGGTGCTCTGCATCAATCTCGTCGGTGAGGGCCTGAGCGACGCGCTCAATCCGAAGCTGCAGGAGCGCTGAGGCAACACCCGCTGAACTGGCATGTATGGCATGGGGCGACCATGCAGAAGTCGCTCCGGACGGCGCTCTGCTGGTGAGCGACGACGCCACCGCAGCGATCTTTCGCGTCKCGCCGGGCTCTCGCCGATAAGTGTTTCGCTGCATCGAGGGCTGCGCTGGCCGCCGGCTCCAGGTTGCGACGCAGCGCCTATCCACCGTGCGTGCGGCGCAGGAGCGAGCGCGGAGGCGCCTCTCCGTTTCCCTCCGTGCGGTCGCGATAGAGGGCCGCGCGGGCGAGCAGCATGAGGGTGACCGGCGTCGTGACGATCATGAAGACGCCGATCAGGAGTTCATGCACCACGGGCCGGGAACCCAGCACCGAGAAGCAGAGAATGGACGCGAGCCCGATCGCACCGGTTCCCCAGCTCGTGCCCAGCGTGGGTGCATGAACCCGCTCGAAGAACCTGCGAAAGCGCAATGTTCCGATGGCTCCCAGCAGTGTCAGCCCGGAACCGAGAAGGACCAAAAAGGCCGTCAGCAGGGCCGCCCAGGCGGGGAGGTTCTCGGCGTGGGTCATTCGATCACCTCGCCGCGCATGAGAAATTTGGCGAGCGCGATGCTCGATACGAAACCCAGTACCGCGATGATCAGGGCCGCCTCGAAATAGATCGCGCTTCCCGAGCGGATGCCGATCGTCAGCACCAGGAGCATGGCGGTAACGTACATGGCGTCCAGGCAGAGGACCCGGTCCTGCGCTCGCGGCCCCCGGATGACCCTGTAGGCGTAGCACCCCATGGCGGCGACGAGCATGGCCTGGGCGGCCGTCACCGACCATAGGAGGATCGCGGCCGTCATTCGAAAATGTCCATAAGCAGCGCCTCATAGCGGTTCTTGATCACGGCGATCCACTCGGCCTCGTCGGCGAGGTCGAGGACATGGAGCAGGAGCACGCCGGATTCGGGGGCATATTCGACCCAGGCCGTCCCCGGCGTGCTGGTAACGATGCATGCCAGCACGGCCAGCGCCGTCTTGTCGCGCAGGTCGAGCGGTATGGCGACGAAGCCCGCGACACGGTCGCGACGATCTCCGCGGATGATGATGCCGGCGACGGCGATGTTCGACTGCAGGATATCCAGCGTGACGGCGCCCAGAAGCTTCGGAAGAAGCTGCCATCGCCTCAGCCGGGGCTTGGATGGATGGAGCGCCGCCATCGCAAGGGAGGCCCCGATCGCGACGGCCGCCCCGACGAGGAATTGCCCGGTCGAGAAAGAGGTCAGCAGGAGCCACATCAGCAGCAGCGCCGCGGTCAGCAGCGGATAGGGGAGAAGGCGGTTCATCGCGCACCGCCCGGCGGATGACCCGTTCCCAGCACGCTCTGGATATAGGTCGACGGGGCGTGAAGGGAACGGGCCGCAGCCTCCGTGTAACTGAGCATCGGACCGCCCCACACGGCCAGGATCGTGCAGAGCGCCAGCAATGCGACGATTGGCGCGACCTCGACCATGACCACGCGCGGAACGAGTTCCTCAAGCGGCGCCCAGAAGATCCGGACACCGCTGCGCATCATGGCCACAAGGGTCGCAAGGCCCGACAGGATGACCAGCGCAACCAGCAGCCAAATGCGCCCCGGGATCTCGGCGAGAGAGCCGAGTCCGTCCGGATTCAACATGCCCGTCAGCATCGCGAACTTGGCGATGAACCCCGATAGCGGCGGCAAGCCCGCGAGCAGGAGCGCGACGCATCCAAACGAGACGCTGAGGATGGCGAGCGCCCCCGGTACGGTCACGCCGACCTCCTGATCCTCGTGCTCCTCGCTCTCGTCCGTCTCGTCGCCATACGCCTCCATGGTGACCGACAGCACGTCTGCCGCCGGTTCGCGTGTCCGCTCGACCAGCTCGATGAGCAGGAAAAAGGCAGCGACGCTGAGGCTCGAACTGACGAGGTAGAACAAGGCGCCCGACACGACCGCAGTGTTGCCGATGCCGACGGCCGCGAGCAGGGTCCCCGAGGAGATCAGAACGCTGAAGCCCGCGAGCCGGCCCAGCGCCTGGGACGAAAGCACGCCGGATGTCGCGAAGAGGATCGTCGCCATCCCGCCCCAGAGCAGCACCGTTCCGCCGAAGCCCGCCGTGCCCCCGGCCTCGGGGGCAAAAAGCAGCAGGGAGAGGCGCAGAAGCACATAGGTGCCGACCTTGGTGAGCACGACGAAGATCGCGGCAACGGGGGCGGCCGCCGCCATATAGGCGGAAGGCAGCCAGAAGCAGAGCGGCCACATGCCGGCCTTGACCAGGAACGCGATGCCAAGGATCGCGGCGCCTGTGTGAAGGAGCGCGCGGTCATCTGCGGACAGTCCCGCAAGGCGGACGGCGAGGTCTGCCATGTTCAGCGTTCCGGCGGTCCCATAGATCAGGCTGACGCCGATGAGGAAGAGAAGCGATGCGGCCAGGTTGATCGCGATATAATGGAGGCCGGCTCGCACCCGGAACGCGCCCGATCCGTGCAGCAGCAGGCCGTAGGACGCCGCCAGCGTGACCTCGAAGAAGACGAAAAGATTGAAGAGGTCGCCCGTGAGGAACGCGCCTGCGAGCCCCATGAGCATGAACTGGAAGAGCGTGTGGAAATGCGGGCCGGCCCGGTGCCAGCGCGCCGTCGAGAAGACAAGCGCGGCGACCGCCAGCGTGGATACGAGGGCGAGCATCAGCGCCGACAGCCGATCGAGCACGAGCACGATGGCGAACGGCGCTGGCCAGTTGGCGAGGGCATAGGATGAGGAGAGGGCGCCGCCTCCGTCGGCAACCCCGTCCGCCAGTCGCATCAGAACGATCGCGGTCACCAGGAGCAGCACGCCCGACGCAATGCTGAGACACGCCTTCAGCGTGTGGCGCAGCTCGTCGATCAGCAGGAGAGCCGCCCCCGTGATCAACGGGAGCAGGATCGGGACGATGAGAAGGTGTCTCGTCCAGTCCATCAGTTCGGCTCTCGCCCGTCGACGTGATCGTTGCGGGTCAGCCCACGGGCGACGAGCAGCACCACGAGGAGGAGGGCGGTCGTCGCAAAGCTGATCACGATCGCGGTGAGCACGAGCGCCTGCGGAACCGGGTCGGCCAGATCCGCCGGATTGCCTGCACCGCCGGGTCCCAGCACGGGCGCTGCAGCGACCCGCAAACGGCCCATGCTGAAGATGAAAAGGTTCACCGCATAAGAGAGGAGCGAAAGGCCGATGACGAGCTGATACGTGCGCGGACGCAGGACCAGCCAGACTCCCGATCCGGTGAGCACGCCTATGGCGATCGCAAGCGTCAGTTCCATCGCTGGCGCTCCTCTTCGAGACGGGCCGCGCGCAGGCGGCGGATGGATTGGTGGGCGATCGCGATCAGCATCAAGACCGTCGCTCCGACCACGACGCCGAACACGCCGAGATCGAACAGGGTCGCGCTCGCCAGAGGGACCTTCCCGACGATCGGCAGCTCCAGATACCGGAAATACGAGGTGAGGAAGGAATCGCCCAGGAGCATCGAGGCAGCTCCGGTGGACGCCGCAAGCAGGAGACCGCCGCCGATCCAGGCAACGGGAAGGATGCGCAGCCTGTCCTCGACCCAAATCGTCCCCGCCGCCATGTATTGCAGGATGAAGCCCGCCGCCATCGCGACGCCTGCGGCGAAGCCTCCTCCCGGAGCGTCATGACCGCGCAGGAAGAGATAGGCGGCCAGTACGATCACGACCGGGAACATCCACTGCATGATGACGGACGGCACGTAGAGATATTCCGCCTTGGTCGCTCCGACCTCCGTGTCCGGCTCAGCCTCGTCATTGGAGCGCTGGATGCGCTGCTGCTCGGGCCTCTCGATGCTGTCCGGTGCGGGGCGGAAACGCCGGAGCAGCGCGAAGACGGTCAGTGCCACGACGGCGAGGAC
>NZ_JBFTRC010000292.1:0-4998 GCF_056399325.1 Allobosea sp. 01N443 | reverse complement strand
GTCTTGTCGTCGACGACGACGAACTGCTCTGGCTTCTCGAGCGAGCCGGCATTCATCTGCGTGGTGGCGAACCCCCCGATCGTGCAGGCGCGGTCGAGCGACCATTTCACATCGGCCGCCGTGACCTTGCGGCCGGAATGGAAGGTGGCGTCGCGCAGCTTGAAGGTGCAGCTCATGCCGTCCGAGGCGACCTGCCAGCTCTCGGCCAGTTCGCCCTCGAGCTCGCCCATCGCGATCGTGTTGCCGCCGCCGCCCGGGATCGGCACCGGCTTGAAGCGCAGCAGCCGGTCATAGCAGTTCAGCGCGACGCCATTGACCGGCTGCGACGAGCCGATGCCCTGCATGTCCAGGCTGTTGGGCCCATATTCCTGCACCAGCAGCAATGTCTCGGCCCGGCTGGGTGTCTGTGCCCCGAGCTTGCCCTGCGCGACGAAGGGGGCAGCAAGGCCGGCTGCGATGGCGGTGCGGYGAGTGAGCATCGGCGAGAGATCCTTGTTTTGCCAGTCGGGATGTCGCGGCGCGCCGGCCCGCCGGGAACAGGCCGGCGGGCGGGGCAGAGCGCCCTGCGGCCGGGCCGCGAGGGCAATCCGTTCCGCGCCTGTCGCGGCTCGGATGGTGCTCTGTCCTGGATGCGGGTCAGCAAAGGCGCACATGGGCGCCAGTCAAGCACGTAGCGTGCCAAGACTTAGGCGATTGAAATCTCTTGTAAAATGCCGGCGTGGGCAGCCGCCCTCGTCATGTTGCATGCAATGACTGGTATTCAGGCTATTTAGTGGGCAATTATCTCTGCTGCCGCGCACTTGTGCTTATCAGCGCAGCGTTGATGCCGATCTCGGCCGCGTCGAGGATGGCCGGATCCGATGCCGGATCGGCGGCCAGGCCTGCGGCGTAGCCGGATAGATTGGTGCTCCAGACCAGGATGGTGTCGAGGCGCGATCGCGCGGCCAGGGTCCTTGCCTCGGCGAGCAGCCTGTCGCCGGTAAGATGCGCGGCATCGAGATTATTGGTGATGCCGAGCCAGAGATGCTCGCGGATGTCGACATCCCCACGGCGAAACTGCCCGGCGACATGCAGCGATTCCGCTTCGTCGCCCTGCGTGATCAGGCCGACGCGCCGGCCCGGCTCTGCCCCGAGGAGCGCAAGGGTCGCGAGAGCGGTGGTGACCGCCGGGATGCCCGTCTTGTCCTCGATCCGCCGGCACAGGTCGCGATCGGCGGCAAAGCCCAGCGCCGCGCCCCGCGTCGCGTTCCAGCAGATCGTATCGACGCGGGCCTCTTCCAGCAGCATCGCAGCGGTGTCGAAGGGTTCGAGCCTGTAGCCGGCAGCCGGCGCGGCCGCGACGATGCCGTCATAGGGCACCCGGGCGATGCAGCAATCTATCTCCGGAGTTCCAGCCAGCAGACGGGCCGCCACGCGCTCGACGACCCGGTTGGAGGAGGGAACGATCAGGCCGATGGCGCGGCGCGCGGAAGCAGTCTCGGGCATGGCAGGCAGCGCGTTTCCGACGGGAGCGGGGGCGATCAGCGTCCGGGCTCATGGCCGGAAAGTAAAGCCTCGTTGCGCGCCTTGGCCATCAGTCACCGGTCCCGCTGACCACAAGAGGGATTGCCTCGATGCCCGTCGCGCCAGGGCTAGCAGGGCTTGCGTCAAGCGTTGCGCCCGGCGCGCGGGCGGGAGCCTGCGACAGGCAGGGCGAGCGGGCGATATTCGCAAATGGGCACGACAAACAACTCCGGTCTCACATACTCTCGCTCCAGTGGTACGAAACCGGGCCATCATACCCGGCCACCGGATCGCTCGCCGGAAACGCCAGGCGGGCGATTGCCCGGCGGATCGGCGCTGTTGCTTCGGTCCGCACGATGTCCCCCGACTGCCCCGGGGGATAGGCGCCGATCACCAGTAAGTCCTGCGATGCCCGCAAGCATCGATGTCCCGTTCCCGCCGGCAGCAGGACGACATCTCCGGCGGCAACCTCGATCTCACGGCCTCTTTCTCCCCCTAGGAGCAGTGTCGCCTTGCCGGCGGCTATCCCGAGAGCCTCGTGCCCTTCGGTGTGATAGTGCTGGAAGTCATAGATGCCGCTGCGCCATTGCGGGGGCCAGCCATTCCCTTCGAAACGCTCTTCCATGAGGGTCGCCATATCCGCGGCTTCGGCGGGAAACGCAGCCACGTAGAACAGCACGGGCAGGCGCGGATTATTCGGCACGGTGCCGTGCTCCTCGAAATGAAACGCCGTGACGATCGCCATGTCGTGCCCCGCGGAACTCGGCGGCATAACGCTGGGAATGACCCATCGTTCCCGGTCCGGCGGTACGTCCCGGCGGCGCGCAGTCCGGGACGTACCGCGCATTGGTGCATTCGGTCCTCAGTGGGCGCTTTTTGCTCGGGATCGCTCGTGCGGAGCAGCCTTAGCCTCGTCGCTGCCAGCGTGCTCGCAGCCTCGCCCACAGGTTCATGGCAGCGYGGACAAAGCGCGCCATGGGTTTGCGCAAGGGCGCGATATCCGCTGCGATCAGTAGCAGGCCGAGCGGCAGCATCCAGAGCCCGAGCACGGGCAGTATCGAGAAGATGCCCCCGACCACGAGGATGAGGCCCGCGGGGAGGCGGGCCCAGCGCGAGGCGGGATGGCGCAGCCAGCGCAACAGGGAGGCGAAACCCTGCGGAACCTCCCGCTCGATGCGCTTGAAGGCCAATCGGAGCTCATGTTTTCCGTCGCTCATCATCTCTCCGGTCCAAAGTTGGTCGGATAACGCATGGCGGAGCAACGTGTTCGCCACGGGGCGGCGCATGGCCCTCGGCCGGGCATTCCTGGCGGATGGTGCCTCGCCGGTCTTCTTCACGCCTGCATCGGAACAGCCTGTCGGGGGCGGCGTTGGGGAAGGGGTGATAGCGAAGGAGACCCCATGAGAAACGGCCAGGAAGCTCAGATTGGGGCGCGCGATTCAGCGCAACGGGGCCCCGACGGCCCTTTCTCACCTTCGCCTGTGCCGCTCAAGGCGGCTGGGCCGGCAGGCCCTGATGCCGTCGAGGCGGCCGGCACGCGCGAGCGCGTACGGCGTAGCGACCTTGATACCCCCGGGCGGGAATAGCCCTATGGAGCTGTTTTCATGGGCTGAAGTCGACCTGATCTTCAGGTTGTTGGCGGGGACCGCCGCGGGCATAGCCGTCGGCTGGGAGCGCACGCTCAAGCAGAGCAGTGCGGGCATTCGCACATTCGGTCTGGTCGGACTTGGAACGGCAGCGGCAGCTGGGATCTTCGGCGAACCGGATCAGGCCGATGCGGCAAGCCGTGTCGTGCAGGGTGTTCTGACCGGCATCGGATTTCTGGGCGCCGGGGTGATCGTCCTTCGCGATCGGGAAATGACCCCGAGGGGGCTCACCACGGCTGCGGCCATCTGGGTGACGGCCGCTCTCGGCTGCGCTGCCGGCCTGGGCGACTGGAAGATCGTCGTGACCGCAACGGGCCTCGCATTGCTGCTGCTGGCGATCAATCACTCGATCGAGCGCTGGGCCGGGCGGCGGGCCGGGGGAGATGCGGCGAGAGCTGCGCAAGGGGAAGCACGGGCGCGCGACGAGGACTGAGAGGCACCCGATTGCGGCACATGCTTCCTGCGCTCATCCCGCGATTGCGGAAGGCGCGTCGGGAGCGGAAGTCATCGAATATCGGCTCCATGCCCGACAAGCCCGTCGGAGGGGGCAGAGGCGGGCGGGCTCGGCGCGCGCTTGGGCGCGCGACTTCGGTGATCAGCTACACGATCTCCAATCTGGTGGCTCAGCTGGGCTTCCCGCTGTTCGACCGGGATTCCACCCGGAAGCCGATGCTGAAGGAAGCGGGGCGGACCGTGGCGCGAGCCGGCTGCGCGCCAAGGCTCAGGGCCTGCCGTGCGCCCGGATGCACTGGCCAACCGGCGCGCGCAGGTTGAGGTTTTCTGCCAGCCGGGCGGCTGCCATGACCAGCTTGATCGACTGGTCCCGGCCTTAGGAATGCGCCGTCAGGTCGGCGCTGCGGCCTTCGTTGACAGGCATTCCATGAGCGGTTAGCTCTTAATCTAATACGTATTAGATTCCAGGAGAAGGCGTTGCCGCGCGAGCAGAAACCATCGAAGCGACCGGGAGCCGCGACCAGCACCGATGTCGCGAAGCGTGCGGGGGTTTCGCAGGCGACGGTTTCGCTGGTGCTCAATGGCGCAAGTGGGCGCGTCGGTCTCTCCGAGGCCACGCAGCAGCGTGTGCGCAAAGCCGCCGCCGATCTCGGCTACACCCCGAATTCCGTTGCACGGAACCTGAGGCAGCGGCGCACCAACACGCTCACCTTCATCACCCCCGATATCGGCAATCCCTACTCGGCCGAGGTGATCGGCGCCGTGCAGCAGGTGGCGCAGGAGCGCGGCTATCTGCTCGACGTGCTCGTTGCGGAAGACGAGGCGGCCAAGCTCAAGGCGATCGCGCGGCTGCGCGGGGGCGTCTCGGACGGCGTCATCACCTCGGCTCCAACGCGGGCGATCTGGGACGCGTTGAAGGAACTGGCACGCCACGGCGTCCCCTGTGTCGCGCTGCAGGATCAAGGCGACGGTACCGAAATCACCTCCGTCGGCGTCGATCTCGAGGGCGGGGGCTACATGGCGACGCAGCACCTGCTCGCCTGCGGCTATCGGCGGATCGGCCATATCTCGGGCCAGCAGCGGCATCCCCTGCGCGAGCGGGAGCGTGTGCACGGCTATCGTCGGGCGCTCCTCGAAGCCGGTCTGCCGCCGCGTCCGGATTGGGAAATCGAGGTCGCGAACAGTCCGGAAGGAGGCGTGAAGGCGGTGGAGCTCTTGCTCGCCTTGCCGCAGCCGCGGCCCGAAGCGCTTTTCGTGTTCAACGACCAGATGGCGATCGGCGTGCTGCACGGCTTGCGTCGTCACGGCCTGCGCGTGCCCGAGGACATGGCCGTGGTCGGCTTCGACGGCATCGCGCTCGCGGCTTTCACGGTTCCGGCGCTAACGACGGTGGAAC
>NZ_JBFTRC010000291.1:0-5032 GCF_056399325.1 Allobosea sp. 01N443 | reverse complement strand
CCCCGAGCCCGTAGAGCCAGAGCCGCGACCGGTGCGTGATCTGCGTGTCGCTGGCGGGACGATCGAACCAGCTCATATCAATGCCCCGCGCCGAAGAGGCCCGCGCCGCGCGAGAGCCGGGCAGCCAGGACGAGCACGACGAGCGTGATCACTAGCAGCACGACACCKAGCGCACTCGCCGCCCCCCAGTTGAAGAACAGCTCGATATCGTTGGCGATGCGGTTCGAGACCATCGTCACCTTGCCGCCGCCGAGCATCGCCGGCGTCACGTAGAAGCCGAGGCAGAGCACGAAGACGAGCGCGGAGCCGGCGGCAAGACCGGGCAGCGACAGCGGAAAGAACACGGTCCAGAAGCCGTGAGCCGGGGTCGAGCCGAGGCTGGAGGCCGCCCGCAGCAGGTCGCGGTCGATCGCCCGCATCGTTCCGTAGAGCGGCAGGACGAGGAAGGGCAGCATGATATGGACCATGCCGATCAGCGTTCCCGCGACATTGTGGACGAGCTGCAGCGGCTCGCTCCAGATGCCGAGCTCCATGCCCCAGGTGTTGATCAGCCCGCGGCGCTGCAGCAGCACCAGCCAGGCATAGGTGCGCACCAGGAGCGAGGTCCAGAACGGCAGCAGCACCGCGATCATGCAGAGATTGGCGGCGCGCCGCGGCAGCTGCGACAGGAAATAGGCGAGCGGATAGCCGAGCAGGATGCAGATCGCCGTGGTCAGCAGGCTGATCTCGAAGGTCGTGCGGAAGGTCCGGCCATAGGAAGGCTCGGCCAGCATGCGCCGGTAATGCTCCAGGCTCGGTGCGCCGGCATCGTCGAGGAAAGACAGGCCGAAGAGCCAGCCGACCGGCAGCAGCACCGTGATCGTGACGAGCAGGAGCGCAGGCGCGGCCAGCGCCGCCAGCCCGAACCGCTCGCGCCAATGGTCGCGGCGCAGCGCCGCGGCATGGAAATCGTCGCCGGCCCCGCCGGCAATGTTGAGCCCGGGCGCGCTCACTTGCGCGCCCTCCCCTCGTCGCCCAGCAGGACGGTGTCGCTGACGGCGATGCCGACCGCGATCGGCGTGCCGCGTGCCGGCGGCGCGGCATCGTCGCCCCGTGTCGCCATGCGCAGGCTGACCAGGCTGCCATCGCCCAGCACGAGCTGCAGCAGCRGCGTGTCGCCCTGGTATATCGCGCTCTGGACCGTGCCCTCGAAGCGGTTCATCGCCTCGGTTTCGCTGCCGTCGAGGATGCGTAGCCGTTCCGGGCGCAGCATCATCACGCAGTTCCGCTGCCCGGCCGGGACCTTGGGCGCCTGGATGACGGCGCCGGCAGCCCGGCAGATGCCATCGGTGACCGCGACATCGAGAAACGAGGATTCGCCGATGAACTCGGCGACGAAACGGCTGCCGGGCTGGTCGTAGATCGCACGCGGCGTGTCGATCCGCGCGATCCGACCGCGATCGAGCACCGCGATGCGGTCCGACATGGTCAGGGCCTCGCGCTGGTCATGCGTGACATAGACGGTGGTGGTGCCGAGCCGGTCATGGAGCTGGCGCAGCTCGATCTGCATGCGCTCGCGCAGCTGCTTGTCGAGCGCCGAGAGCGGCTCGTCCATCAGGATGATGCGCGGCTCGAAGACGATGGCCCGGGCAAGCGCGACGCGCTGGCGCTGGCCGCCGGAGAGCTGGTTGATGCTGCGCCCGCCATAGCCGCCAAGCTGGAACATCTCCAGCGCGGCCTCGACGCGCCGGGCGATCTCGCTCGCCGGGACGCGCCTCAGCCTGAGCGGGAACCCGACATTGCGGGCGACGTCCATATGCGGAAACAAGGCGTAGTTCTGGAAGACCATGCCGATCTCGCGCTTGTGCGGCGCAAGCCGGACGACCTCGCGCTCGCCGAAGCGGATGCTGCCCTTGTCGGGCCGCAGGAAGCCGGCAATCGCCATCAGCAGGGTCGTCTTGCCCGACCCCGATGGGCCGAGCAGAGTCAGGAACTCGCCGGGCCTGACGTCGAGATCGACATCGTCGAGCACCGAGACGGCGCCATAGGCCTTGCTCAAGCGCCGCACTGCGATCGGCAGCGCCCTGCCTGCGGGTGAGACGAGCGGGGCTGCCGCGATGGCAGCCTCCCGCTCGCCGGGATCAGCCGCCAGTCTCATTCGGTCAGCATGTTCTGGTAGGCCGCCGAGGCCTGGGTCTCGAACTTGGTGTACCAGTCGAGGTCGATCGGCACCTGCTTGGCGGCATTGTCGGGATGCGACGGCAGTGATTTGGCATAGGCCGCCTCGATCGTGCCGAGGTCGTAGGCTTTCTTGTTGGTCGGCCCGTAGGTGATGTATTTGGTGAATTCGGCCTGGTATTGCGGCTTGCTGATCTCGGCCAGGAACTTCATCGCCAGGTCCTTGTTCGGCGCCCCCTTGGCGATGGCGAAGCAGTCATAGTCGAGCAGCGCCTGGTTGAAGGTGTAGGCGACCTTGGCACCGTCCTTGGCGGCGACGTCGAAGCGCCCGTTCCAGCCGGTGATCATGTCGACCTCGCCATCCTTCATCAGCTGGGCGTGCTGGGCGCCAGAACTCCACCAGACCGCGATATGCGGCTTCAGCTCGCGGATCTTCTTGATCGCGCGCTCGATGCCGCCGGGCTGCGACAGGACCTCGTAGACCTTTTCCGGCGGCACGCCGTCGGCCATCAGGGCGGGCTCGAGCGCACCCGCCACGCCCTTGCGATAGGAGCGCTTGCCCGGGAATGTCTTGACGTCCCAGAAATCGGCCCAGCTCTGCGGGCCCTTCTCGCGGTAGGTCTTGGTGTTCCAGGCCAGAACCGTGGAAAAGACGTCGCCGCCGACGCAGTAATCCTGCGCGGTGCCAGGCACGAAGCTCGAGGTGTCGATGACCTTGTAGTCGAGCTTTTCGAGAATGCCCTCGGAGCCCGCGCGCGCCGCGCTGCCGGAGCCGCTGGCGACGACATCCCAGGTCACGGCGCCGGCCTTCACCTTGAGGCGCAGGTCGGCGATGCTGCTATAGGTCTCTTCCTTGAGCTTAATGCCCAGCGCCTTGGCGGCAGGCACGAACAGCGCCTTGCTCTGCGCCTCCTGATAGGAGCCGCCGAAGGACACGACGGTGAGCTCCTGCGCCAGGGCCGGCATCGCTCCGGCCAGGCTCAGGAGAAGGACGAGGGTCGATCGCGACGGCAGGATCGGCGGGYACTGCATGTCATATCTCCTGAGCTGAGGGGCACATGTCCAGCGGCAGTCGCGCAGTCGCTGTAGCGACCCAGCTTCCCACCATTGAGAGCGTGCAGAGTTTGTTGAAATTGGTCTGGCCAGAAGGTCCATTCTGAGAATTGGGGAAGGCCAATCCGCAGAGACGATCCTGCTGGCTCATCGGGCCAGGCGATCGCGCCAGCGGTAATAGAAGACCGATGGTGCGAGGAACCAGGGATTGCCGCTGTAGAAGGGCCGCGTCGGGAATGGCAGGTCGTCGAGCGCCGTCTTGCCTTCGGCCAGGCCAAGCACCTGCTGGCCGAGCCGCATGCCGAAATAGCTCGCCGTGCCGACGCCCGCCCCGCAATAGCCCATGGCGTAGTAGAGCCCGTCATGGCGGCCGACATGCATCAGCTCGTCGAAGGTATAGGCGACGAAGCCGCACCAGGAATGGCTGATCCGTGTCTGCGCCAGCTCGGGGAAGATCGCGCTCATGTCGGCATGGAGTTTGGGCCCGCTGCGCCGCGGATCCGTCTCGCTCAGGGAGACGCGGCCGCCGAACAGGATGCGCCGCCGATCGGGCGAGGCGCGGTAGTAATAGACGACCTTGCGGGTATCGCTGACGATGCGGTTGCGCGGGATCAGCTTGTCCATCAGCGCCGGCTCCAGCGGCTCGGTCGCGATGATGTAGCTGCCGATCGGGATGACGCGGCGGCGCAGCCAGCCGGTCGCCGGCCCGGTATAGCCGTTGGTGGCGACGATGACGTCGCGCGCCCGGATCGTGCCGCGCGGCGTCTCGACCAGGAAGTCCTTGCCCTGGCGGGTGATCGCGGTCGCCGGACAGAACGGTACGAGTTCGGCGCCGGCCGCGAGGACGCGCTCCAGCAGGCCCTGGTGATAGCGCGCCGGGTTGACCGAGGCATGGCCGGCATAGACCACGCCGCCATGGTAGAGGTCCGAGCCGATCTCGTCGCGCTGCTCGGCGCGCGGCACGACATGACAGGGCACTTCGAGACCCTTGGTCTGGTTGTCGACGCGCTGCGCCAGCATCTCGTACTGGCCCGGCGAGTGGGCGGCGTGAAAGCGCCCGACCACGCCGAAATCGCAGTCGATCGCCTCCTCGCGCACGAACTCGGCTATCCAGCGCAGCGAGCGATGGCCTTCCTGCAGAATGGCAAAGGCCCGCTTCTCGCCGTGACGGCGCGCCAGGGCCGCGAGGCCGGGCTTGATGCTGGTCGAGATCTGGCCGCCATTGCGGGTGCTGCAGCCGAAGCCGGCCGCCTCCGCATCGAGCACCACCGTGCTGCGCCCGCCCCTGGCGGTCTGGAGCGCGGCATGCAGGCCGGTATAGCCGGAGCCGACAACCACGACATCGGCCTGTTTCGGCGGCTCCGAGCGAGGCAATTCCGGCCGCGGGACTCCGTCCCACCAATAGGGTGCCGCCTTGAAATCGGCGGTAAACAGCTCAGTCGACATTCCGTCGTTTCCCCCCGGGCCCGTTCAGAGCCGCGCCACAACACTCTTGAGCTTGCAGTAGCTGCGCAAGCCCGCCATGCCCTTGGCCCGGCCAAAGCCGGATTTACGGTTACCGCCGAAGGGCATGGCGATGCCGCCGGCGAAGAACTCGTTGATGTAGACCTGGCCGGCGTCGACCGCGCGCGCGAAGCGCCAGGCGTTGGAATGGTCACGGGTGTAGATGCCGGCGACCAGCGCATAGGGGGTTGCGTTGGCGGCCGCGATGGCCTCCTCCAGATCCGCGACGATCTGCACGGTCAGGACAGGGCCGAAGATCTCCTCCTGCACCAGCGGGTCGTCCGGGCCAAGAGCAAGAATGATGGTCGAGCGATAGAAC
>NZ_JBFTRC010000290.1:0-5046 GCF_056399325.1 Allobosea sp. 01N443 | reverse complement strand
GGGTGGACGCGAGCACCACCAGCACGCGACGGGTGCGCTCGTGGGGGTCGACCGAGCCCTCGGGGAACATGGACCGGCCGAGCTCGTCCGCGAGGGAAACGTTCAAGCCCTCCTTGGTCGGCTCGATCACGATGTTGCGCGACAGCTCGGCTATTTCGGGCATGTTCTGGAGCGCCTGCCGGAGGCTGGCTACGGCGCTGTGCTGGGCCTGCGCGCCGGCGGCCGGGCGGCTGACTTCGCGGTCGCTGGCGCGGCCCGAGCTGGTCCGGCGCGCTCCGTCCTCCTGCTCCGTGATGCCCCTCGCCGCGTCGCGGGGCGCCGACGACCTGTTGCCCGACTTGTCCAGGGCGGTACCCATCAGGACGCCGCCAGCGCCACTGGTGCTCGCACTCACAGCCCCCGGCGTGAAGTATTCCGCCAGGCCGATCTTCTGCTCCTGCGTCGTCATGCTGATCAGCCACATCAGCAGAAAGAACGCCATCATGGCGGTCACGAAGTCCGCATAGGCGATCTTCCAGGCCCCGCCATGGTGCGCATGAGCGGCCTTCTTGACCTTCTTGATGATAATCGGCTGGGCGGGCTTGGCCATCGAGTCCCTACTGGAGATTGGGTCAGATGTTGGCRGGCAGATCGGCGGTTGCCGCTTCCACTTCGCTGAAGGTCGGGCGGACGTCGCTCATCAGAGCCTTGCGAGCAAATTCTACCGCCATCACCGGCGGCTGGCCGCTGATATGGGCGAGGAGGCCCGCCTTGAGTGAAAGGTAGTACTTGGATTCCGCCTCGAAGATGCTCCTGAGCGACTGCGCCATGGGCCCGAAGAAGCCGTAGGCGACGAAGACGCCGAAGAAGGTGCCTACGAGCGCGCCGCCGATCAGATGTCCCAGCACCTCCGGCGGCTCGGTGATCGACCCCATCGTCTTGATCACGCCGAGAACGGCGGCGACGATGCCGAGCGCTGGTGTCCCGTCGGCGATCGACTGCATGGCCGCAACGATGCGCTCCTGCTCCTGGTGGTGCGTTTCCAGTTCCTCGTCCATGAGAGCGTCCATCTCGTGGACGTTGTCGGCACCCATCGTCAACATGCGCATGTAGTCGCAGACGAACTCGACCGCATGATGGTTCGCTGCAAAAGTCGGGAAGGCGTTGAACAGCGTCGACTCGCTCGGATCTTCAATGTGCTGCTCGACCGCGAGCAGGCCCTTCTGCTTCGCAAGCTTGTACAAGGAATACTGCATCGCCAGCAGTTCGACATAGGCTTCCGGCTTGTACTTGGAGCCCTTCATGAGCGTGCCGAACATGGCGGGCACGGCCTTGAGCACCGGCGCGGTGTTGCCGATGATGAAGGCACCGACCGCTGCACCGAGGATGATAACAAATTCGAACGGCTGCCAAAGGACGAGGAGTTTGCCGCCCATCGCCGCATAGCCGCCGAAGACGCAGACAAGGACGATGATTGTGCCGACGATCAGCCGCATAGATCTGCTTTCCTGCGCCGCAGCAGGTGCAGCCCGCGCTAACTCACTACTAGTCCAGCGAAATGACCGATCGAGGTTAAGGGCGAGTTTACAGCCATTCGCCCGCAGGTTTGTAAGCGTCGTGCTCCGGCTACGGCTTGAGGCTTGGGGCGGCAGGGTAGGCCCAGGGGAGAAAATCGGGGTGCAATGAGTCTCCGCCAATCCTGGTGATCGGCGTCCAATAGGGGACCGTTTCCCGGGATCATCTACGCTGCGCCGCTTTGCTGTGGCGCGGCGAGGCTGAGGATGACGCGCGTGGCCTCGACGAACGAGCCGGACTGGTCCAGCTCAGCCGCTTCCATTTCCGCGCCTCGTTCTCACTGGCGACCGGCATGACCCGCCTGAATGGCTGACGACGCTGAGGATGCGCTGCGCTTGCGAGTTGCTGGAACGGGCCGATTGGCCGGTGATCACCAGAGCGGGCGCGAAGAAAAGTCATAGGCCTCCGCGACGRCGGGCGGCTCCCGGCCGTGGAASCCGAYCATCGTCTCGCTGAASAGCGAGGCCTCGTCCGGATGCCGGCCGAGATAGTCGAAGACCGGCACGCCCTGCGCCTTCTCGAACGCCGTCCTGCCGCTCTGCAAGGAATAGGCGATGTCGTCGAAGGCCCCCGCGAACCAGGGGCTGCCGGCGGTAAGGATGGTGGCCCGCGCCGAACCGGGCGCGCCCGTCTTCAGCGCCTCCCCCAGCGTCCGGACCGACCCCGCACGGAATGACCACCGGCCGGGTTCCGAGACGTCGCGTCTGGCAGCATTTGTCGCTGGTCATCCCCTGGTCGCACAAGCGGCACGTCGTGGCGATTATGCGACGCCCACCATCGCCCTCGCGGTCCGACGCGTTTGGAACGGACCATGTGGAATCTCCGGCGGAGCAAAACTGTCGGAACTGGCGCGATCCCAGCGGCTGTACCAATCGGCGAGCTCCGGAAACTCGTTTCCGCCCAGCAGAAATCCCTCCGGCAGATAGGGGAAGGCCTCGTTGCCATCGAGGAACTCGTTGTCCTTCTGTCTGAACATGAAGTGATAGGGCATGAAGTCGCTGGGATGGCTGAGGCCCGCCGCACCCGCGATTTCGCCGAGCGCGTGCATGGTGTTGCGATGAAAGCGCGCGACGCGGTCGCTTTTGTCGCCGACATCTATCGCGCTCTGGCGGCGCTGGTCCTGTGTCGCGATACCGACTGGGCAGCGATTGGTGTGGCAAGACTGGGCCTGGATGCAGCCGATTGCGAACATGAAGCCGCGCGCCGCGTTGCACCAGTCCGCCCCGAGCGCGAGCGTGCGGGCGATGTCGAAGGCTGACACGATCTTGCCAGCCGCCCCGATCCTGACCTGATCGCGGATGCCGGCGCCCCGCAGCGTGTTGTGGACGAAGGTCAGCCCTTCCAGCATCGGCATGCCGACGCGGTTGGCGAATTCGACGGGAGCGGCGCCAGTGCCACCCTCCGCGCCGTCCACGACAATGAAATCGGGTACGATGCCGGTGTTGAGCATGGCCTTGACCATACTCATGAATTCGCGGCGATGGCCGATGCAAAGCTTGAGGCCGACCGGCTTGCCGCCGGAAAGCTCGCGCAGTTCACCGACGAATTGCATCAGCCCCGTCGGGGTGGAAAAGGTGCTGTGGGCCACAGGCGATATGCAGTCTACGCCCATCGCAATGCCTCGCGCCTCGGCGATCTCGGGTGAGATCTTGGAAGCTGGCAGCATGCCGCCATGACCCGGTTTGGCGCCTTGGCTGAGTTTGATTTCGATCATCTTGATCTGCGGATCAGCAGCCAGTTCCGCAAAACGTTCGGGAGAGAAGCTGCCATCTTCGTTGCGGCAGCCGAAATAGCCCGACGCCACTTGGAAAATCAGGTCCCCGCCGCCTTGCCGATGATAGCGGCTGATGCTGCCTTCGCCGGTGTCATGTGCGAAGCCGCCCTTCCTCGCGCCAGTGTTGAGCGCCAGAATGGCGTTGGCAGAGAGCGAGCCGAAACTCATGGCCGAGATGTTGTAGATGCTGGCCTCGTAGGGATGCCTGCAGGCAGGTCCGCCGATCCGGACGCGAAAATCGGTGTCGACAATGGCCGTCGGCGCGGCCGAATGGGTCAACCACGCATAGCCGGAACCGTAGACGTTCTCAGAGGTGCCAAAAGGCAGCTTGTCCTCGTCGCCCTTGGCGCGCCGGTAGACCAGGGCGCGGTCCTGCCGGCTGAACGGAACTTCGTCATGGTCGCTTTCGATGATGTATTGCCGGATTTCCGGCCGGATGCTTTCCATCAGAAAGCGCAGATGCCCGATCACTGGATAGTTGCGCAGAATCGAATGCTTGTGCTGGCGCATATCATGAACGCCCAGAAGGACCAGCGCGCCCGCAATCACCGCCGGGACAAGCAGCCACCCGCTATAGGCGAGCCCCCCGGCAAGCGAGGCGGCAAGAGCGAGCATGGCAAGGACAAATACCGCATAGCGTTGGTTCAGCAGAGCATTTTTTAGCATGATGTCCTGACGCAATGCGTGGTCGGTGTACGTTGAACGCGGGAAATTCGGGGTTTCCTGAAGAGACGGCGGCAAACGGCGCCGTCCTCTTCTTCGAGACCGAATCTGGACGATCTCATCCCGAATATAGCCCTCCTGATCGACCGCGCGCCACACAGCTTGGCTCTGCCACGCGGGCAGGATTCGGCAGGTCTGTGAACAGCGTTCCGAGAGTTTCGCTGCGAAGCTMAAGAACACCCTCCGCCTGGTTCAGTTGGCGTAGAGTTTGACGAAGCGTACTGCGTGCCGACTGGCCGAGCGCGTGTTGGGATGCCGCGAGGCGTGACGATGCGCCACGGACGTCAGCTTCCTGGCAAGGCCCCAACGTCCGGACCTGGCGCAATTCTGATGCAGCGCCAAGCGCTACGGACGGACGAGGCTTTCCGTGCCGCGCTGCCGCGGTGGGGTGACACCGGCCGTAACCATCGGCTGTTTCTCGAAGCGCACCGTCTTCCGGACAGGCCGGACCGAAGCCATGACGATCAAAGGCGCTCACCAATCAAGCGCATCCCTGATTACGCCCCCTGCACCGCTTCGACGATGCTCACGTCGGAGCTGGTGGGGATCACCCGCGTCAGGCGGAAGCCGGCCTTGGCGAGGAGCTGGCGGTATTCCTCCTCCGTTCGCTCCTGGCCGCCGGGCAGCACCAGCATCACCATGTCGAGCACCTTGCCGGGATGGGGCGTGTCGCCGGCGGGCAGCACCATCTCCACCAGCAGCAGCCGTCCGTCGGGCTGCATGGCCTTGCGGACATGGYGCAGGATGGTGAGGCACTGCTCCTCGCTCCAGTCGTGGATGACGTGGGACAGCACATAAGCGTCGCCGCCGGCGGGAACCGTCTCGAAGAAGTTGCCTGGCTCGATCGCCACGCGCGCCTGCACGCCCCGTTCCGCCAGCAGGGCCGGCGCGTCGGCCACCACATGGGGCCGGTCGAACAGGATGCCGCGCGGCCCCTCGTGCCGCGCCAGGATCGCCGCGATCAGGTTGCCGGTGGCGCCGCCGACGTCGACGAC
>NZ_JBFTRC010000289.1:0-5144 GCF_056399325.1 Allobosea sp. 01N443 | reverse complement strand
GCGTCGGACATCGAAAGCCAGACGTAATTCTTTTCACTGGCGATCTAGTATATGCTGCTGGACAAGATTCCCACGATGAAGCTTATGATTTGCTTCTCAGCGGCGTATCGAAGGTAACCGGATGCAGCGATGAAAGAATATTTATCACACCCGGCAATCACGATGTTATGTGGTCTGGCGTAGAACCATTCATTCCTAAGTATCATGAGTGGAAGTCTATAATTGGATCGGCCAAAGAGCAAGATAAACTTAACGAGCTATATGCATCGAATGAATTCATTCCCGCAATCGATAAAAAATTGCTAAACTACAATGAACTAAATAGATATTTGAGAAGCTCGTCCCCGGGTGGTACGAGGCGATACCAAAATGCTTTTGCGACCGTGGATTATATAAGCGCACTCAATTTCGATATAGTGACACTAAACAGCGCCGTCTTTTCGACGGGTGGTCATCGAGAATTTGGACGCGATGAAACACAGCTAGCGTTTCCTGAACACGCAGTGCTTGATGCTGTAGAGCATCTCACTAAAGGGTCTTACCGCATCTTTCTCATTCACCACCCACTTCACACACTTTCCGAAGCAAGTTCGCGCATGCTTCGGATCGAGCTGGAGAAGCACGCCAACATGCTGCTTTTTGGGCACATGCATGACCCTGTAACCGAGAATGTTATTGGCTTGAACGGCCAAAATATACGCATCCAAGGGGGCGGTGTTTTCACATCGAAAAGGGCATATTATTACACTTGATACTGATTCAAAGCATTCTGAGATTCTTGTCCGGTCATACATGAAAGACAGAAATGTCTTTGATCAAGGTGTTGATGTTGTGGCGGGAGGGACCTGGCACTCATCACAAGAGGCCAGACAGCATTTTCATATTATTGCGCGCCCGGTAGATGAAAGTAAATTTAGAGAACATCTTTCAACAACTGCGCTGAAGGAACTCGAAGAACGTTTTGAAAGCCAGGGAGAAATCTCTGACGTTAGGAAATTTGTTGTCCCTCCAATGGAAAAGCGATTCATCCAGCAGGCGCCAGGTCATGACGGGAAATCTCGAATCGGCCCAAATGTCGACTTTCGAGAGCTTTTTGCAAGTGATGAGAATTTCATCATCTACGGTCGGTCCGAATACGGTAAGACAGCCGCACTGCGGCAGCTTTGTTATGAGAAGCTCAAAAATATTTTAGTAATTGATCGGCCCAGGCTTCCAGTCGCAATCTCGTTTAATGACGTGGGCTATAATACGGATGCACTGCTTCGGAAGTTGCGTGCGGAGTCCGCAGGAGCTCCGGCAGAGAATACTATCGATTCGCTTCTTAAACTTGGGTATCTCTCAGTAGCGATAGACGATGTTATTTTTTCCGACACGAGGAGGATGAAGGTTCTTCGCGAGTTTGTCAGTCTTTATCCAAAGGCTCAGTATCTTTTTACATCACCTCACTCGTCAGCTACCAAATTTGGCGCCTGTATTGATCCCGAAATGCCGGTCAGGTTCGAGTTTGTCGAGCTAACGGAATTTCGTCGAAAGGACATGCGTCAATTACTTGCGCGAGACGAGAGATGCCAGAACGTTGAAGAATGGCTTGATCGACTGCAGAGTGAGTTTAAAGAAATTAATCTACCGTTMACTGCAGCCAACGGCTCGATGCTCATCGAGATTCTATCAGAGAAACATAATTTTAGCCCGATTAACCGGGCGGTTTTAATGGAGCAGTTTGTAGATTCGACCTTACGCAAGGCTGCTATTGAGCAGAGCAGGCGTGAAATTTTCGACTACACTAATAAGACAGATATGCTCGCGAATTTGGCTGCATGGATGGCTATCGAAGATCGGTATAATTGGCCGAGAGAATCCATTCGCCAACAGATGAAAGATTACCTGCATCAGCGCGGTCTAAAAGTAGAACTTGATGCACTTATGAGTGAGTTTCTCACTTCACGGATTTTGGTTGTTCGTCCAGATGGAAATATATCATTTAGATATAAAGGGGTATTGGAATATTTCATTGCTGTAAGGATGGCGGCTGATCGAAAATTTCGTGATTGGGTTTTGGAAGAGAATAGATATCTCACTTTCATAAACGAAATCAATTACTACGCAGGTAAGCTTCGCAATGATTCAGAATTGGTTGAGCTTGTGGCAGAGAGACATCAAGCGATTCTGAAGAAAGCTAACCTCGATCATGCAGATTTATCTCAATTCGAGAGTGTCAGTTTGCCCGAGGACAATGGAAGCGTAGATACTGCTGCATTTCAAGTTACTGGTGCTCCGCTGTCTAAAGAGGAGAAAGACGCCGAGTTGGAGCTCGAACTTCCGGCTGACGGCGACGATAGGCAAGACGTAGTACGCGTTCAGGCAGCCTCAGACGATATGGTGCTCTCGATCATCCTATATTCGGGCATGATCAAGAATATGGAGTTGATATCCGACATCGATAAGCGCCGGCACCTGCATGCGATCTGGCGAGGCTGGTCCACGTTGATGATCGAAGCGCTTCGAATTGCGCCGAAGCTAGCTAAGGAGCGGCGCCTTCGGATCAACGGAGCGCTTTACGAGGTTCATGCGCCTCAAGGAATGAACGACACGACACTGTTGAGGCAGATGCTGGTTTCGCTTCCGCACGTCTATATTCGGTGGATTTCGAATTCCGTGGGTTCGGAGAAGCTCGAAGAGCAATTGACGAATCTATCATTGGATGAGCTAGCCGATCCGAAGATTGTTCAATTGTTAAGGGCGGGTTTGGTCGCCGATTTGCGGCTCTCAGGGACGCCAAGCTCAATTGAGAGACTTTTCGGAGCAGTCCGAGGCAGTAAGTTTCTGCTCTGGAGCATGATTGTGCACATGGCTGAATTGCGGCGCTTGGATAGGATCAACCGTGATCATTTTGAGGCTATGAGTCCGACAATCGCCGGGGGAGTGTCTGAATTTTTGTGTCCGGGGCGGGTTGAGCTTCATTGAGTGATGAAGCGATCCTCGAACATGATCGCGAACTGGGACTTGGCTTCGGTCCATTCGCGTGGGGGCATTTTCCACTCGGCCGCGGCATCGCGCAAGACGAGATAGATCAGCTTGGTTGCGGCTTCGTCGGTCGGAAAATGGCCTCGGATTTTGACCGCTCGCCGGAGCTTTGCGTTCAAGGCTTCGATCGCATTTGTAACCGGTATGAGGATGGTCGGTGCGGAAGTCCTRCCGCGTCGCTGCGACGTGGCTTATGCTGCGAGCATCCGGGACAGAGGCACCGGGAGCACGAAGGTGCGGGCAGGCCGATGTATACGATGAGCCGCGAGCTCGCGTTAGTARCTGGCCGCCTCTGCGACTCGCCCGGTTGCGCCGAGAGCGCGGATCCGTAGGTGTCGTGTCGCCCGCCGCTCCCGTCGTCATGCTGACAGGAGGCGCTGATGCGACGCGTGATCGGGATGGATATCCACCGGACTTCGGCGAGGTCGTGATCTGGGAGGACGGTCGGTTGAGGCATGCCGGGAGGGTCGATATGACCCGGACGGCCTTGGAGGGATTTGGAAAGACGTTGTTGCCAACGGACGAGGTCGTGATCGAGGCCACCGGCAACTGCATGGCGGTGTCGCGCGTGCTGTCGCCCCTCGTCGCGCGGGTCGTGATCGCTAATCCGCTGCAGGTGAAGGCGATCGCCCATGCCCATGTGAAAACGGACAAGGTCGATGCCGGTACCTTGGCAACGCTCCATGCCGCTGGCTTCTTGCCGGAGATCTGGACGCCGGACGCGGAGACCGAGCGACGGCGCCGGCTGGTTGCGCGACGCGGCCAGGTCGTTCGCCATCGCACCCGGATCAAGAACGAGGTGCATGCCATCCTGCACGGGCATCTGATCCCAAAATGCCCGCATGCGGACCTGTTCAACGGCCGAGGGCGGGCCTGGTTGACCAGGCAAGATCTTCCGAAGGACGAATGCGACGCGATCACACGTCATCTGCGCGAACTCGACCGTCTGGGTGACGATCTTGCCGAGCTCGATCGTGAGATTGCGCAGGATGCGATCGAGGACCCGACAGTCGCGCGGCTGATGACCGTCACCGGGATCAAGCTGACCGTCGCAACTTCTCTGGCGGCGGCCATCGGCGATATCGCCCGGTTCAAGACACCGCAAAAGCTGGTGAGCTACTTCGGCTTGAACCCGCGCGTCCGACAATCCGGGACCGGCGTCGCCCATCATGGCCGCATTAGCAAGATCGGTCGCAGTCACGCGCGCGCCATGCTGGTCGAAGCCGCGTGGTCAGCCGCCAAGGCGCCGGGGCCGCTGCATGCCTTCTTCGTCCGGATCCGGGCCAGGCGCGGACACCAGGTCGCGGCGGTTGCTGTCGCGCGCAAGCTGACGGTCCTGGTCTGGCATTTGCTGACGAAAGGAGCCGACTACCGTTGGGCGCGTCCGGCTCTGATCGCCAACAAGCGTCGCGCGATGGAGCTCCAGGCTGGACAACCGCAGAGCAAGGGCAACAAGCCCGGGTCTGCCCACGCCTACAACGTCAAGGCACTGCGCGAGCAGGAGATGGAGGTCGCTCGCCACGCCGAGCGGGCCTACGAGCACTTCGTCGCCCAGTGGAAGACGCGACCGGGACGAGAGGCGCACGGACGCCTCAAATCGACAAGGCGCGAATGAGGCGGCCTGGCGGAGCTTGCAGTCGGCGCTCCGCTCTTCGCCACCGAGGTCGTCCGTGCAGAACCGAAACTACCACGTCGAAACTGGAAACGCTTGTCCATCTCATCCGTTGTGTAGACGATTTTGCGGACGGCCTCGGGGAACGCGAAGAAYGGGATGACGCGATCCCAGTTSCGGCGCCAGGCCTGGGCTATTGCCGGGTATTTTCGCCCCCAGAAGCCGGCATCGAAGGCCTCGAGCGCGGCTTTGCCGGCCTCGGCGTCTGTGGCCCGGTAGATCATGCGCAGCGCGGGCACGACGGGCTTTCGATCCTTCCAGGAGACGAATTCCAGCGAGTGCCGGATCAGATGCACGATGGGGTCGTTGAAAAACCTGCCTTCGCGTGATTCTCTTGATCCTGATCGGGATTGGGGGCCGGCATGCTGGGTCGCAAGGAACGGGACCAACTGGAGCTGTTCATTTCGGGCACGCTCCGCCAGCTTATTCCTGACGAACATATTCTGGT
>NZ_JBFTRC010000288.1:0-7223 GCF_056399325.1 Allobosea sp. 01N443 | reverse complement strand
GGTTTACCCTCGTGCGCACCTGAAGCTGCTTGCCATCGGCTTGTTTCGTCGCGGCGCTCCCGCCGTGACGAGACTGTCTAAGCGGGACACGAGCTAAGGCGATCAGCGGCGATGTTGGTGGCGATGACTGTTTGGGGTACCGGTGTTCTGCGGAATGCCGACGACGCCCTTTACACCGCCAACCACGCCTCCGGCGACTCCGCCAACGACCGCTCCTGCAACGCCAACGACCGCTCCTGCAACGCCGCCGACCGCTCCGGCCGCTCTGTTGCCGATATCGGCGCCTTGGGCAGCACCACGCGGCACGCCCTGAGCGCTCGCTGTCAGAGGTAAGGCGAAGATCGTGAGAGCCATTGCGCCGGCGAAAGCGAGACATCTGGTTGTCATGATAATGGTGTCCATTCGGATCACAGCGCCGCCCAGCGGGCACTCGGCGGTCGAAGGGAAAACCGCTTCCTCGGCACATAGTTCCGGCCGTCTTGCCGATTCCGTACCCATTTCATCGGGGCGATCTAGAGTGACGGCGAGGCCCGGTGTGCGCCAGGCCCTAACCCAAACTCACAGAGGCTTGCGTTACGTGCCGCCGAACTGCTGCGGCGGCGCCGAGCCCGGCCGCGGACCGCCGTCGAAGGCCGCCAACCCGTCCGTTTCCGCCGCTCGGAAGTGGCTTGGCGGCGCACCGATGACGCGCTTGAAGGCGCGGCTGAAGGCGGCCTCCGATTCATAGCCGAGCCGGCGCGCGACAATGGCGATTTTCATCCGGTCGCGGACGAGCCATTGCCGGGCCTGATGCATCCTGACCTGCACGACATAACGGGCCGGCGTCTCGCCAACGACGCTGGCGAAGCGCTCGGCGAACGCGGAGCGCGACGCGTGCATGACTCCGGCAAGCGCCTCGACGGTCCAGTCCTCGCTGGGATGGAGATGGATCGCGGCCAGGACCCGCCCGATATCGGGATCGCGCGCCGCGGCGACCCAGCCGGTCGAATCACCGCAACCCCGTTCGACCCAGGAGCGGATCAGCGCAGCGGCGACGACGTCGGCCAGGCGGGTGAGGATGCTGCCGGCACCGACCCGGTCCAGCGCGAGCTCGCAGGCCATGGTCGTGAGCAGGGGCGGGATGCCCGGTTCGTTGGCCGCGAGCTCGTGCAGCCGCATCAGTTCCGGCATCATCCGCAACAGCGGGTGCTGGCCATCGACGTTGAAGCTCATGCTGCCGCTGAAGAACATGGTCTGTTCACCGTCGCCACCACCGCGCGCCTCGGCGATGTCGCCGCAGACGGTCTGGAGCTGGCATTGTCCGAGCGGCTTGGTGCAGGCGCCGGGCGCGCTCGCCAAGGCGTGCTCGGCACCGCGCGGCAGCAGTACTGCATCTCCCTGCTCGAGGCGGATCCATTCGTTCTCCGGCGTTCGTAGCCAGCAGCCGCGCTCGGCGGCGAAGTGGAAGCGCGCCGCCTGCTGCGCCGGAAAGAGCAGGCCCCAAGGGGCGGTCATCTGGAAACGAGCATAGTCGACGCCCTCCAGCCGCAGGCCACGGAGCATTTCTGTCAGCGGATCGGTCATGGATTCCTGGACGAATAGTCAAGCATTCCGGATTTCCTAACATGGAAGCTCCAGAGCGTCATCTCTACTTGTCTGGTCCGACGTCCTGGAGACCGCCATGTCCGATTCCCTTTCCGCTACCGCGGACCCGCAATTCATCCCTGCCGAGATCGAGGAACGCACCGAAGCGGCGTGGCCGGCGATCTTCTCGCTCACCATGGGCGTGTTCGGGCTGGTCACGGCCGAGTTCCTGCCGGCAAGCCTGCTGACGCCGATCGCTGCCGACCTGGGCATCAGCGACGGGGCAGCTGGGCAGGCCGTAACGGCGACCGCCGTCATCGGCGCGGTCGCCGGTGTCGCGACTGCGATCATGACGAGAAGTATCGACAGGCGCATCGTGATGTGGGCGCTGACGTCGCTGCTGGTGGTGTCGAGCCTGCTGGCTGCGGTCGCCACGGGGCTGACGACGCTTCTGTTCGCGCGCCTGCTGCTCGGCATCCTATGTCCGTCCCTTCCTGGAGCAGGTACCGCTTCTGAAGGTCGAGGCGATCTCGCTGGTTCTGCTGGCCTATGGCGTCGGCGGTTTCTTCGGCAATTTCGCTGGCGGTGCCGTGGTCGCACGCAGCGTCAAGGCCGCCGTCGTGCTGGGCTCGCTCGCGATTGGCCTGGCGGCGCTCACGCTGCTCCTCTTCGGGGCTTCGACCCTCGTGTCGGGGTTCGCAATTGCGCTCTGGGGCTTCGCCTTCGGCTTCCTGCCGGTCGGCATCCAGACCTGGACGGTGCGCGTCGCTGCCGATCAGGCTGAAGCCGCGGGCGGCCTTCTCGTCGCTGCCTTCCAGGTCGCTATTGCGGGCGGGGCGATCTTCGGCGGATTGCTGGTCGACCATCTCGGCGCGTTGGGCGCCGTCGGCTATCTCGCCACCGCGACGCTGCTCGGTGCTGCCCTCGTCCTCGGTCTGGGCCGCGAGCCACCGGCTGCCAGCGGCGCGGCGTCGGCCATGGCCGGCTGAGATCGGATGGCGACGGTCCGCGTGATCGTCGCCATCACTTTTCTTCAAGACATCAGGGCCGGTATTCGCTGTATCCTGGCGGCATGGAATTGATCAGCCAAGGCGAAGCGCTGCTGGACACTCCGCTGCTGGCGGGGGAGCAAGCCCGCATCTTCACGGCCTCACGTTTCGCGGGGCTGGAATGCCTGTCGGCGAAGTTCCAGACGCATTCCTATGCCCCGCACGCGCACGAGACCTATGCGATCGGCACGATCGAAGCGGGCTGCGAGATCTGGCATGCACGGGGCCAGCGGCTTTATGCCCATGCCGGCGACATGGTTTTCAACCATCCGCTCGATGTCCATGACGGCCTGCCGCATGCCGGCGGCTATCGCTACCGGATGACCTATCCGACCGTCGAACTGATGCAGGAGGTTGCGGCCTCGCTGACCGGATTCGAGGTGCTTGGCACGCCGTTCTTCGCCGAACCCTGCGTTCACGACCCGGAGGCTGCGGCGCTGTTTTCTGCCGCGCACCGTCTGCTGGAGGAAAGCGGCGATGCCCTGGCGGGTGAAGAAGGGCTCTTGCGCGCCTACGCCTTTTGCCTGGCGCGCCATGCCGATCTTTCGGTGCGTCCGCTCGGGCGCGAGCGCGGGCCGATCGCCGAGGCCCGTGCGCTGCTCGAGCAGCGCTATGACGAAGACCTTTCACTGGCTGAAATGGCGCGGCGTTGCGGGTTGCCACGACATCATCTGATCCGTGCCTTCCGCCGCGAGACCGGCCTGACGCCGCATGCCTATCTCGTCGACATCCGTGTCCGCCGCGCGCGGGATCGCCTGCGTCGCGGCGAGATGCCTGGCGACGTTGCGGCGGCGACCGGCTTTTGCGACCAGGCGCATCTGACCCGCGCCTTCAAGGCGCGGCTCGGCGTCACTCCGGGCGCCTTCCGCGCTGCCCATCTGGCCTGAAGGGCTGTTTGCATGTCCATCCTCGACGATGCCCGTCTGGGCTTCAGCGATATCTGGCCGGCCGCCCTGGCTGCGGTCCCGATCGGCCTGCTCTTTGGCGCGCTCGCGGCCGGCAAGGGCCTCTCGCCGCTGGAGGTCTTCGTCATGGGGGCGCTGGTCTTTGCCGGCGGGGCCCAGTTCGCTGCGGTCGAACTCTGGGCGAGCCCGGCGCCTGTCTTCGCCATCATTTTCTCGACCCTGCTGATCAATGCCCGCCACGTGCTGATGAGCGCGTCGATTGCACCAAAGCTTGGGCGTTTCAGCACGGCCCAGAAGCTGACGGGCCTGTACTACATGGCTGACGAGAACTGGGCGCTGGCGGAGAAGCGAGCCCGGCTGCGGCAGCTCACGCCGGCCTACTGGTTCGGCATGATCGTGCCCTTCGTCTCATGCTGGCTGACGACGACGACTGTGGGCGCAACGGTCGGCGCGGCAATGGGCGACCCGCGCAGGCTCGGAGCCGACTTTGCCTTCACCGCGCTGTTCATCGCGCTGGTCGCTTCGTTCTGGAAGGGCAGGGTGACGTTCTGGACGGTGGCGGCTGCCGGTATCGCATCGGCGCTGACCTACAAGTTCGTCGGGCCACCCTGGCATGTCGCGGCGGGGGCGCTGAGCGGTCTGCTGGCCGCCTGGCTGGCTGCGGGGACGGAGCCAGACGTGGTTGCGGAGGGCGTGAAGTCGTGACACTCGACACGCTGAATCTCATCGCCATCCTGGGCATGGCGGCCGTCACCTATCTGACGCGGATCGCCGGACTGGCGCTGGCGGGGCGGCTCGATCTGTCGCCACGCGCGCAGGCAGCCTTCGACGCCATTCCGCCGGCCGTGCTGGTGGCGGTCATCGCGCCGAGTGCGCTGGCGACCGGCTGGCCGGAGACCGGAGCCGCACTCCTCGCCGCACTCGCTGCAACGCGGCTGCCGCTGCTGGCTGTCGTTGCCGTTGGGGTGCTGGCCGTGGTCGGGCTGAGGATGGTGATCTAAGGACATGACCTGAAGCCGCCGTCATGGTCGGGACGAGCCCAGCGATGGCGGCGGTGTCACTGCAGTGGTCGGCGTCTATAGCGGCCTGCAGGCGGCTTCCAGCCAGGCCCTCGCTTCGCCCTCCAATCGCGGGCTGAGCTTGGCCCAGACTTGCGCGTGATAGGCGTCGATCCAGGCGATCTCACCGGCATCGAGCAGCGAGCGCTCGATCAGCGCCCGTTCATAGGGGCACCAGGTGATGGTCTCGAAACCATAGATCGTGCGGTCGCCGCCGGGGATCTTCCGCTCCTCGACTACGATCAGGTTCTCGATGCGGATGCCGTACTCGCCCTGCTTGTAGTAGCCGGGTTCGTTGRAGAGGATCATGCCCGGCTCCAACGGCGTCGTGCCGAGCTTGGAGAGCCGCTGCGGCCCTTCATGCACCGAGAGATAGCTGCCGACGCCGTGGCCGGTGCCGTGATCGAAATCGAGACCGGCCTGCCAGAGCGGCAGGCGGGCCAGTGCGTCGAGCTGCGCGCCCGACGTTCCCTTGACGAAGACCACGCGCGAGATCGCCAGATGGCCCTTGAGCACGCGTGTATAGCGATCGCGCATCTCGGCGGTCGGGGTACCGACTGCAATGGTGCGGGTGATATCGGTGGTGCCGTCCTCGTACTGCGCTCCGGAATCGACCAGGAAGATGCCGGGTTCGAGCCGGCGATTGCTGGATTCCGTGACGCGATAATGGGGCAGGGCGGCGTTGGGGCCGGCGCCGGCGATGGTGGTGAAGGAGACGTCCTTGAGCAGGCCGGTTTTCAGGCGTTCGGATTCCAGTGCGGCGACCGCGTCGATCTCGGTGAGTTTGCCCTTCGGCGCCTCGCGCGCGAGCCATGACAGATAGCGCACCACGGCTGCGCCATCGCGCAGATGCGCGGCGCGGGTCCCGTTGAGCTCGGCTTCGTTCTTCCTTGCCTTCATCAATGCGATCGGGTCGGCGCCGGCATCGGGTGTGCCACCGGCATCGCGGATCAGGGTGGCGAGTGCGGAGGCGGCCGTCGCCTGATCGAGCCGGACCTTGGCCCTGGCCTTGCCTAGCGCCTCGAGTTGCCTTTCGAGTGCCGCCGGCGGGGCGATCTCACCGACCGCACCGATGGCGTCGCCCGCCTCGTTCGTGATCTTCTCGGGTGCAAGGAAGACGGTCGGGCGCCCCTCGCGCGGGACGATGCCATAGCCCAGCGGCAGGGGCGTGTGCTCGACGTCACCGCCGCGGATATTGAAGGTCCAGGCGAGGGCATGCGGGTCGGAAATGACCAATGCGTCCACCTTGGCCTTGGTCAGCGCTTCCTGGATGCGTGCAAGTTTGCTGGCGGTGGTCTCACCGGCATAGTCACCGCRATGGGCCTTGACCGCCGCGGCTGGAGGGGCCGGGCGATCGCTCCAGAGGGCGTCGATCGGGTTCCGCGAAACGGCGGTCAGTGTGCCGCCGGCAGCCGCGACCGCCTTCTCGAGCTTCGCGACGCCATCGACGGTGTGTAGCCAGGGATCGTAGCCCAGCCTCGCCCCTGCAGGCAGGTTCGTTTCGATCCAGCGTTCGAGCGGGGTCTCTTCCATCTTCACTGGCGCAACGACCTGCGTGTCGGTCTGCTCGGCCGATTGGATCGTGTAACGGCCGTCGACGATCAGGACTGCCTTGTCGGTCAGCACGACGGCATTGCCGGCCGAGCCGGTGAAGCCGGTGAGCCAGGCGAGCCGCGCCATATGGGCCGGAACATATTCACCCTGATGCTCGTCCGCGCGCGGCACGATGAACCCGTCCAGGCCTTGTGCAGCCAGCGCCTTGCGCAGGGCCGCGACGCGGGGCGCGACTTCGGCCGGATTGCTCGGTTCGGAAAAGGACTGGAAGCGGCAGGTCGGCAAATTGTGCGCGGGCGATTCGGTCATGGCGGGTCCAAACATGGCGATACCCGCCATCGTCGCGTCAGAACCGGCGGAAGGCCAGCGCAAATGCGACATCCTTGCCTGCTTTGTCGGCAGGCCCTCATAGCCGACGTTTTGGGCGTTTTGCCTCTTCGCTATGCGGTGGGCGTCAAATGTTAATGAAAATTTGGGGTACGCATGCGTCATGCGCATATCTCGCATCTGCGAAATCATCTTCTCGCAAGTGCGAAGAAGTACCACTTTGGTTGCATAAGAGAACGAGGAAGCGACCGGGACTGTCCTTCGTTTGGAATGAGGAGATGGACCTGTGACCTATGTATTGAATGCRACCGAAGCCCTGCCTGCCGCCAAAGCCATGAACACGGCGGGTCTGAGCTTCTGGCAGCGCCTCTATGTCGCAATGATCGAAAGCCGTCGCCGCTCCGCCATCCGTGAGCTGCGCGCGCGCTCCTACCTCGTCAACGAGGCGGAGATCGTGCTCGGCGGCTTTCCGCAAACGGCGCTGAAGAACGACGCCGCGCTTCCGTTCAACCGCTGATCTTTAGCGCCGCGCCCGAAGAGGCCGCCCGCGCTCCAAAAAGGACCAAGACCATGATCGCCATCGTCAAGCACGTCTTCGAATGGGTCGTCGATACGGCCAAGTTCACCGCCGCCGTCTGGCATGACGCTCGCGCCCTGCAGGCCGAGGCGGAACAGAAGTACGGCCACATCGCCTTCTGAGCCTGAGCTCGGAGCGACAACACCCTCTTTGGGTGGCTGGCCTAGTAGGGGCGGCGCGGTCTTGGGGC
>NZ_JBFTRC010000287.1:0-5198 GCF_056399325.1 Allobosea sp. 01N443 | reverse complement strand
GCGTCACTTCATTCCTTCGGGGAATGAAGTTTCAGCCCTTCGGTGCGAGCCGGTTTTCGTCGCGCTGGCGCTGCCGGAACACGCTCACCTCATCGAGGACCCAGCGTCGGAACGCCTGGACTGCCGGCAGATCTCGTTTCCGCTCGGGGCAGACGAGGTAGTAGGATTCCGCGCTCTTCATCGCGCGGGCGAATGGTGCGACCAGCCTTCCGTCGGCCAGTTCGGCTTCGATCATGAAGCGCGGCACGATCGCCATTCCCATGCCGCTGATCGCAGCCTGGATGATCATTTCGAACTGCTCGAAGCGAACGCCGTGGAACGGGTTGACCTCGCTCGCGCCGGCCAGCTGCAGCCAGTCCTTCCAGGCTCGCGGCCGTGCGCGGTGATGGAGCAGGGCGAGCCGATCGAGATCCGCGACCGTGCTGACGGGCCCGTGGGGAGCCAGCAGCGACGGAGCGCAGACAGGAATGATCTCTTCCTCCATCAGCAGGTCGGATGGACCGCCGGGCCAGGGCTTCTCGCCGAAATAGACAGCGATATCGATGTTCTCCTCGACGAGGTCGAAGGGCCAGGCCCGAACGGTCAGGCTGAGGGCGAAACGCGGATGCAGAGCCCGGAAACCGCCGATCCTCGGGGCAAGCCAGCGCGCACCGAAGGTGGGAAGGGTGGCGATGTTGAGTATTCCGCCGCCGCCCTGGAAGGCGAGCGCTTCCATGGTTGCCGATTCCATGATCTCGAGGGCCTCGCGCACCCTGGCGAGATAGAGCTGTCCCGCTTCGGTCAGGACAATGCGCTGTCTCACGCGCTCGAACAGGCGCAGGCCCAGGAAGGCCTCCAGCGACTGAACCTGTTTGCTGACCGCGCTCTGCGAGAGATTCAGTTCCTCGGCCGCGCGGGTGAAGCTCGAATGGCGCGCCGACGCCTCAAAGATCGTCAACGAAGGCAGAGACGGCAGGACGCGGCGCACGATGGGTTCCGGGCGGATCGACAAGGACCGTTCAATAGCGATGGGCCGTTGGGTTGGATACGGCAATTCGCCCGCGGACAGAGCGCATTTGCCCTGCGTCTCCGGCAGTTCGAGCCTCCGTTCCGAAGGGCCAGCTGCTAGTGCCTCAGGATACAGGCCACGCGCGACCCTGCCGCCGTCTCCAGCAGGGGCGGACGGGCCGCGCTGCAGGGCTCGATCCGGATCGGGCAACGGCTGACGAAGGGACAGCCTGGCGGCGGCGAGAGCGGGCTCGGCAGGTCTCCGGTCAGGATGATCTTCTCGCGCCGGCGTTGCAGCAGCGGGTCCGGCAGCGGGATCGCCGAGAGCAGCGCCTGCGTATAGGGGTGCTGCGGCGCCTCGAACATCGTATCGATCGGCCCGCTTTCCATGACCGTGCCGAGATAGAGCACCATCGCCTCGTCGGCGATATGCCTGACGACCGACAGGTCATGCGAGATGAACAGATAGGCGAGGTTGAGATCGCGCTGCAGCTCGAGCAGCAGGTTCAGCACCTGCGAGCGGATCGAGACATCGAGCGCCGAGACCGGCTCGTCGAGAATGAGCAGGCGCGGCGACAGGGCCAGCGCGCGTGCGATCACCACGCGCTGGCGTTGCCCGCCCGAGAGCGCGCTCGGCAGACGCTCCGCGAAGGCGGCGGGAAGGCCGACCCGGTCGAGCAGCTCGGCCACCCGCTTTCGCCGGTCGCTGCGCGTCCAGCCGGCGATGGCGAGCGGCTCGCTGATGCTGGCTTCGATACTCATCTTCGGGTCGAGCGCGGCGCTCGGATCCTGGAAGACGATCTGGATTTCCTGGGCGAGTTGCGCCCGCTCGCGCCCCTTCAGCCCGGTGATGTCGCGGCCATCGAACGCGACCGTGCCACCCGTCGCCTGTTCGAGGCCGATCACGGCATAGGCGGTCGTCGATTTGCCGCAGCCGGATTCGCCGACCAGCGCCAATGTGCGGCCGGCCGCAACGTCGAAGGAGACGCCGTCCACTGCCTTGACCACGCCGCCCGGCGTACCGACGCYGCGACGCAGCTTGAAATGGACCTTGAGATCGCGGACCTGAAGCAGCGGCGATGCGGTCATACCAGCGCCTCGACATGGTCCGAATGCCAGCAGGCGGTGCGATGGCTTTCTCCGACGCAGGCGAGAGGCGGCGGCGCCAGGCAGGCCTCGTCCGCCAGCGGGCAGCGCGTCCGAAAGCGGCAGCCATCGGGCCAGGACCCGGCGCTCGGGACCATGCCCTCGATGGTGCGCAGCACGGCCTTGCGCTGGCCCTGCAGCGTCGGAATCGTGGCGAGCAGGAGCTTGGTATAGGGGTGGTGCGGTTCGGCGAAGATCGGTTCGACCGCGCCGCTCTCGACGATGCGCCCGCCATACATCACGCAGACATCGTCGGCGAGATCGGCAACGACGCCCATGTCATGGGTAATCAGCACGATCGCGGTGCCGACCTCTTCGCGCAGGCGGCGCATCAGGTCGAGGATCTGGGCCTGGATCGTCACGTCGAGCGCCGTCGTCGGCTCGTCGGCGATCAGCAGGGCCGGGCGACAGATCAGTGCCGAGGCGATCATGATGCGCTGGCACATCCCGCCCGAGAGCTCGAACGGATATTGGCGCGCGCGCCGCGTCGCATCGGGAATGCCGACGCGCGTCATCATCGCGATCGCCTCCTCGCGCGCGGCGCTGGCCGAGAGGCCGCGATGCAGGATCAGCGCCTCCTCGACCTGCTCGCCGACACGCATCAGCGGGTTCAGCGAGGCGACCGGCTCCTGAAAGATGATCGTCGCCTCATTGCCCCTGACATCGGAGAGCGCGGCCTCGCCAAGCCCTGTCAGGTCGCGCCCGTTGAGCCGGATCGCGCCGCCCTTGAACCGTGCCGCCTTCGGCAGCAGGCCGAGCACCGAGAGCGCGGTCAGGCTCTTGCCGCAGCCGGATTCGCCGACGATGGCGAGGATCCGTCCGGCACCGACCGAAAGCGAGACCTGATCGATGATGCGGTTGCCGTCGATCTCGACGACGAGATCCTCGATCGCCAGGACGGGGGCCTCGGTCGTGCTCATGCGGTTGCCGCGACGACTGCCGCCCAGGCGCTGGTCGGATGGGCCATGCCGATGAAGCCGCCGACGGAAGAGGTCATCACCGCCGAGGGAATCGAGAAATTTACGGGATAGAGCGTGTCCTCGACGATCTCGACCGGGAAGGCGGTGGCGACGGTCGCGGCGACGTCGGGTTCGGCGCGGGCGTCGATCTTGATGCGCGGCGTCGAGGCATCGATACGCGGGCGATGGAAGGCCTCCTCCAGGGACAGACCGAGATCGGCGATGCCGGAGATCAGCTGGAGCACGGTCGGGAAGATCGTGCGCCCGCCGGCCGCGCCGATGGCGAGCACCGGTCGCCCGTCCTGGCTCAGCACCAGCGGGCACATATTGGCGAGCGGCTTCTGGCCGGCTGCGATGCTGTTCGGCTGGCCGGGGCGTGGATCGAACCACATCATGCCGTTATTCATGATGATGCCGGCATTAGGCAGCGCGACCTTGGCACCGAAACGTGAGAGCAGGGTGTTGGTCAAGGAGACCATGGTCCCGTCGCGATCGACCACGCTGACATGGGAGGTGCAGCCCGCTTGCGGTGTCGCTGCATGGCCGAGCGTGGTCAGGCGCGTGGCATAGGCCTCGCGGATGGCGCTGGCATAGAGCAGGGCCCGTTGCGCAGGCGTCGTCTCGCGCGAGAGCGGGCCGGACGCCAGACGCACCGCCGCATCGAGGAAGCTCGGCCCGCCGCTGAGGCCGGGAATGGCGGCGATGTCGAAATCGCGATAACGCCCGGTCAGCGGCGGCGCCCAGGTGACGTCATAGGCTGCGAGATCGCCCGGCCGGATGGCCGAGCCGCCGGCGGCGAGATCGACTGCCAGCATGCGCGCCGTCTCGCCCTCGTAGAAATCGCGCGCGCCGGACGTCGCCAACCGCCTGAGCAAGGCCGCCTTCTGCACCATCGGCTTGAAGCGCCGCGTATCGGCTCCGGCCTTGGGCGCATGGCCATTGTCGAGCAGCAGGGCGGCGAGCACCGGGTCGCGGGCGATGCCCGCCATTTCGATCGCGATGCAGAGCGCCGCGAACCAGTCGATCTCCAGCCCGCGCTCGGCATGCTCGATCGCCGGTTGCAGCGCTTCCTCCCAGGACAGGGTGCCATGACGCTCCAACGCCGCGGCGAAACCGGCGATCGCGCCGGGAACGCAGATCGCACCATAGCCGGAGACGTTCCGGTCCCCCACCACGGAGGGCCAGGCGAACCAGTTGCCGGTCTGAGCATCGGTGAGCGGATAATCCGCCGGGTCGATGCCGGCAGGCGCACGGACATTGAAATCGAGCGTTTCGGTCGCCCCCGTCCGACCATCGGCATGGACGAGGAAACCACCGCCGCCGATGCCGGAGAGCCAGGGCTCGACCGTGCTGAGCACCAATGCGGTGACGATGGCCGCATCCATCGCATTGCCGCCGCGAGAGAGCACGGCCGCGCCGGCCTCGGCTGCGTGCCGGTTCTGTGCGGCGACGAGGCCATGGGCCGAATGGACGGCAGGCCGGCGGACGGTGAAGGTCTGCATCAGCACGGCGCCTTGAAGCGTCGTGGCGCGCTTGGCTCGGCCAGGCGCAACGGCACGCTGAAGCGCTGGGCATTGGCGCTTGCGGCATGATGGGCCGCGAGTTCGCCTACGGTCGCGATCCAGACGCCGGGCGAAGAGGTCACCGCGTCGAGCAGCCGCTCCAGCATCCTGATCCGCCCGGCCCGGCCGGAAATCCAGTCATGGATCGTCAGCATCATCATCCGGCCCTCGCGATGCAGCATGTGCCACTCGTCGAGCCAGGCTTCGAGGATGCCGCCCTGCGGCGAGGGCGGGGCGCGGTCCGTCGGGCTGCCGGTGAAGCGGAAATAGATCGCGTCATCGACCGCCCAGAGCACCGGAACCTGGGTAATGCCGTCGATCGTGTAGGGATGGTCGAAGCCCATCAGCGAGCTGTCATAGAGGCCGCGCCGCTTCACCTCCGCCAGCATGGCCGGCGTCATCTCCCAGGCCGGCGAGCGGAACCCCTTCGGCACGATTCCGGCCTGGGCTTTGAACAGCGCCAGCGATTCATCGAGCGCGCGGGCGAATTCCTCGGGACCGGCTTCGGTCGCGATCTCGTGGAAATAGCCGTGCAGGCCGATCT
>NZ_JBFTRC010000286.1:0-5259 GCF_056399325.1 Allobosea sp. 01N443 | reverse complement strand
AGATTGCCATTGCTGGTCTCAGCCGGCCCGGGTGACCGCCGCAGCGGCGGCAGAATGCCCTCCCGCCTGCCGCCAGCCACAACCTCAGGCGCAGAAAACGGAACTCTTCTACCTAAGGTTTAGCAAGACAGGTTTGTCGACCCGATTGAATCGAGATTGTTCTCATTTTGAGAGGATTTACAAAGAGCGTTGACTACGCAACCATCCGGTCAGGCTTGGGGGTAGAGTGCAGAGGTCAGCCATGCCGGACCTTTCGGTTGCGATCGTCGATGATCACCCCATGCTGATGGAGGGGATCGCCGTGCTGCTGAAACGCTGGGGCGGTTTCATGCTCGCCGCGACGGGGACTGTCGCAGATCACATCGTGCCGATCGCCAGAACGCATCGCCCGGATGAGATGATCGTCGATCTCAGCATGGCGGGGGATGTCTTCCAGGCGATTGCGGACGCGTTGAAGATCGCTCCTGAGACGAAGATCGTGGTGTTCACCGCCTCGGCCAGCACGGAAGACGCGATCAGGGCGCTGGATGCCGGGGCCAAGGGCTATGTCCTGAAAGGCAGTCCCGGAGAAGACCTCTTCCAGGCTCTTCAGGCGGCACAGCGAGGCGATGTCTATGTCACGCCCTCCTTCGCGACCAAGCTGATCTGTGCGTTGAAAGAAAAGACCCTCGAAAGACAGAAGGCGGTCAGCAACAGGCTCAGCGTCCGGGAGCAGCAGATCGTCAATCTGCTGCTGCTCGGCAAGATGAACAACGAAATCGCCCGCGAGCTGTCGCTCAGCGCCAAGACCGTCAAGGGTTACATGACCAATCTGATGGCCAAGCTGAACGCGCGCAACCGCCTCGAGGTGGTGCTCGCCGCGCAAAGGCTGACTGCGGGAGCGAACACCCCTGCCGTGATCAGGCGCCCGTGAACGAGGACCGGCCCTGCCGGGCCCGTTGAGAGGGCCGCAGTCGCTAGGCTCCAGACGCTAGCCGGGCTCAAGGCAGCCAGAGCCGGGGAGGCTCGGCATGACGGTCGCGGACACTCTTACGCCCGGCATTCCGGTCCAACTGGCTTCCAGGGCGATCCTGCAGCACCGGGTCATCGGCAGGGCGACACGCTGCGGCATCGCGGCGGCTTGCCTGTGCTGCCTCCTTGTCATCCTCGTCTGCAATCCTGCCCGCGCTGCCGAATCCGACTTTCTCGAGCGTTTTCGCGGCGACTGGTCCGGCTCCGGCAAGGTCCAGCGCGACGGCGGCAGCCAGCCGCGGCACGTGACCTGTTCGATCATGGGGCGGCCCACCGAAAATCGGATCAGCGCGCAAGGCAGCTGCCGCGCCTATCTGATCTTCGTGCGCCCGGTCGCGATCGATGTCACTTATGATCCGCGCTCCGGCACCTATCACGGCACCTATACCGGCGCCCGGATCGGCCCCGCCCGGCTCAGCGGCACGCGCAGCGGCGACACCCTGAACCTTCGCATCGAGTGGCCGCGCCCGGTCAATGGCGACACGCAGGCCGCGATGGTCATCCAGAATGACGGCCGCGGCATCCTGCGGATGACCGTCGCGGATAACCTCACGCCCGGCGGCCCGATCCTGCAGACCTCCGAGATCATCCTGGTGCGTCAATAGGCGGGACCTGATCGGAACCGCCCTCGCCCACTCCGGAGAGATGATGCCCTGGCGGGGACCTGCGTCCTGGCTGAAGCACGCCCTCGAATTCGCGTGCCGTTGGACGATTCGCGCCCAATGGTAATCTCGGGGTTGCGATTGGCGTGAACCGGCCTCACTCTAAGGCATGAGCAGTATCGTCTCACGAACCGGCATGGCCATGCATGCGTGAAGAGCGACCCGACCGCCGGCGGAACCGCGCGCCAGGCTACCCGAACCGGCGCTCCGTGATGCTGAGCTCGGAGGCGGACTATATTCGCGCCTGCGCCAGGGCGCGTGATCTCCACGCCGCCGCCCACCATCCGATGGCCGAGCTGGAGCTTGAGAACCTGGCTCTCGCGATCCTGACCTGGGAACTCAAAAGCAGCGGGCCGGACGGAACCTGAGGCCGGCCAGACCGACGAAGCGGCGCCGGGCCCGGGGTCGCGCCGCTTCCCCTGCCCGCGCCGGCCGTGCCCCTATGCCGTGAGGCTATCCGCCCAGGCGGCGACCTTGTTCGACAGCGTCCTCAGATGGTCGTCGATGGAATAGCCCGAGACCGCCTTGCGCGGCTTCAGGTCGTGATCGCCATCGTCGAGCCAGAGGATCTCGATGGCGCTGGAGAGCGTGTAAGCCGACACCTCCTCGCGCGTTCCGAACAGGTCCCTCGTCCCCTGGGCGATCAGCGTCGGCGTCTTCATGGTCTCGAGATGCGCCGTGCGCAGCTGCTCGGGCTTGCCGATCGGGTGGAAGGGATAGCCAAGGCAGAGCAGGCCGGCGATCCGGCCGGATGCGTGCCACTCGTCGGCCAGCATGCTGGCGACACGTCCACCCATCGATTTGCCGCCGATGATGAGCGGTCCCTTGCAATCAAGCGCGCCGATGGCGGCGGCATATTCCGAGATCAGGGTTTCGGCGCGCGGCGGTGGCTTTCGACCAGCTGATGTCCGCCGACCTGCCATGTAACCGAACTCGAACCGGGCCACGCGAAGACCGGCCGCAGCCAGAGCGCCGGCGTTGGCCGTCATCGAAGCGGAATCCATCGGAGCCCCCGCGCCATGCGCCAGGAGGATCGTTGTCCTCGCCTCAGCCGGGCCATCCATCAGAAATGCCACCATCGCCGCCTTCGCCTTGCCGGAGCTGTCGGCTTCTCGCCGCCGGCCAATCTTCGGGTCGGCCGAGATTAAGCGGAAGCCGCCGCAATCAACAGCGTCGCCAGATCGCGCTCGTCAAGTCCGGGCCGATGAATGCCTCCAGGAGCATGTCAGGCTTCGACCCGCTGGCGATAATGATCCAGAACGGCCGCGACGCCCTCGGCCGACACCGCACCAGCCAGTCCTTCGGCCGCGCCTTCCGCGGCAGGTCTCGCCCGTCGCATCATCGCGGCTTCGTAAGCGGCAACCGCGCCCCATCCATCTCCGCTTGTCAGCGCGTCTGCCAGGTCGACGGCATCGGCGAGCGCCAGATTCACGCCCTCGCCGCCGAAGGGCGACATCAGATGGGCTGYGTCCCCAAGCAAGGTCAGCCCCACCCTGCTTTGCCAGGAATGATCGATCGGCAGCGCATAGAGCGGGCGGACGGCGATAAGCTCGCCACTGTCGATGAGATGGACGAGGGACGGCGCCCAACCTGCGAAACGATCGCGCAGCATTGCCCGGATGCGATCGTCGCCGAGCGACATCCAATCGCGCGCCTCCGCCTCGGGAAGACGCAGACCCGCGTAGCCGCGGATATGGCGGTGTCCATTGCGTTGCGCGATCAGCACCCGATTGTCGCCGACGGCGAACATCTTGCCGCTCCCGACCAACCCATCGACGTCGGGATGGCGTTCGGCAGCGAAGCCGAACTCGACCAGCGTTACCCCCTCGTAGAGCGGCCGGGCATCGGAGAGCAGGGCGCGGACACGCGACCATGCCCCATCCGCACCGATGACGATATCGAAGCGTTCCGAGATTCCGTCGACGACGACATCAAACCCGCCCGCCTCGATCGGTGTCACGGCATCGACCTTGCTCGCCCAACGCAGCGTCATGGGCGCAAGCGAGCCGAGCAGGATCTGGCGCAAGGCGGTCCGGTCGACCTCCGGTCGATTGTCTCCGGCACCGTCGCGGTCGAACAACAGCGTGCCGTTCTGGTCATAGAGCCGGTCGCCCTGATCCTCGGGCCGCGCCACGGCGCGAAACTCGGCTTCGAGCCCAGCCCGGGCGATAGCCTGCTGGCCGGTCTCGGCGTGGAGATCGAGCGAGCCACCCTGTGGCCGGTCACCGGCATGGCGATCCCGCTCGAAGACTGTCGGCTGAAGCCCGCGCAACAGAAGGAGCCGGGCGAGCATCAACCCGCCGGGGCCGCCGCCGATGATCGCGATTTTCGGTCTGGTTGTCATGACAGGATCCTCAATATACATAGGAGCCTATATAACAACATAGGAGCCTATGCAATGACATCCGAGGACTGGGACCCGATGGCCTATCCCGGCCATTATTTCAGCCGGATCGCGCGCGGCCTGGCCCGGATCGGTGATCTACGCCTCGGAAAGATTGGTTTCGCCACCGCTCAGCTTCCGGTGCTGGCCGCCCTGAAAGACGGGGACGGTCGATCGCAAACCGAGCTCGCGCGCTGGGCAAGGGTCGAACAGCCGACAATGGCGCAGCTTCTCGCGCGCATGGAGCGTGACGGCATCATCCGGCGGGAGCCCGATCCGGCCGATCGCCGCAGCAGCCTGATCTCGCTGACGCAGGAGGCACGCGACCGCCTGCCGGCGGGACGGGCGATCCTTCAGCAGAGCAATGAAGAGATGACGCGTGGTCTCTCGGCTGAAGACCTGCAGACGCTGATCGCATTACTCCGTCGCGTGCTCGGGAATCTCGAGGCGATGGAGCGATAGCGCCGGGCGGTCGATCACATGGTCATTCCACGCCCTCCGCTCCGGCCGCCTGGTGGGCGCCGGTTGCGTCGCGCATGCCCTGGCGCAGGGCCTGGACGCGGCTGTTGAGCTCGATCATCTCGGGCACGGCGAAGCCGGAATGGCGCAAGAGCGCATCGGTCAGGCACCCTGTCTTGGGATGCAGGCTCCTGCCCTTCTCCGTGAGATGGACCTCGACCAGACGCTCGTCGATGGTGCTGCGCCGACGGGCGAGAAAGCCCGCCGCCTCGAGCCGCTTGACCGCGGGCGTGATCGTGCTCGGCTCGAGCGCGAGGCGCTCGCCGATCGCCCCGATCGTCAGGCCGTCCCGCTCCCAGAGCGCGCTCAGCACGAGATATTGCGTATAGGTCACGCCGAGCGCGTCCAGCATCGGCTTGTAGACGCGCTGGATCGCCAGCGAGGCGGAATAGATCGAGAAACAGAGCTGGCCGTCGAGCGGCAGCGTCGGGGCATCGGTCATCGGCATCCTCCAGGGGCCTCGCGGGCCCAGATCTCGAAAAACAATATCGCGATAAAGAAATCGCTTTACAAGGCCGCGGGGCCTCTGTATCGAGTTACATATCGCGATAATGATTATCGCAGAAACAGGAAGGAGCCACCGTCATGACCAAGTCCCTGATCGCTGCCGCCGCCCTCTCCGCTACCGTTGCCCTCTCCGCCGTCGTCGCCGGCACCGCCGCCGAGGCCGCCCCTGCCGTCAGG
>NZ_JBFTRC010000285.1:0-5308 GCF_056399325.1 Allobosea sp. 01N443 | reverse complement strand
GGGACGAGGCGATCCAAGCCTTCGTGCCGGGCACGATGCCGGCCGGGCTCAGCGCCGCCGGCAGCGCTGCCGGGCATTTCAGCCTGGCGCAGGCACTGGCGGACGGCGCCCGCCTCGGCAGCGAAGCTGCGGCCGATTGCGGTTTCGCGGCGAAGCCGCTGGCCTCCGCAGCGAAGACCGATCCTGAAGCGGTCTCGGTTTCTCCGCTCTGGCGGGTCAAGGGCGGCAAGGGTAAGGCTTTCGTCGATTTCCAGAACGACGTGACCGATACCGATGTCGAGCTGGCGGCGCGCGAGGGGTTCCGACCGGTCGAACACCTGAAGCGTTACACCACGCTCGGGATGGCGACCGACCAGGGCAAGACCTCGAATATCTCCGGCCTCGCGATCATGGCCGAGCAAACGGGCAAGACCATTCCCGAGACGGGGACGACGATCTTCCGGCCGCCCTATACGCCGGTCGCCATCGGTGCGCTTGCCGGACACCATCGCGGCCCGGATTTCCGGCCGATGCGGCTGGCGCCCACCCATCAATGGTCGAAGGACCAGGGCGCCGTCTTCGTCGAGACCGGGCTTTGGCTGCGCGGGCAGTATTATCCGAAAGCAGGTGAGGACCACTGGCTGACCACCGTCAATCGCGAGGTGCTCGCCGTGCGCAATGGCGTCGGCATCTGCGACGTCTCGACCCTCGGCAAGATCGACATCCAGGGCGATGATGCCGCCGAGTTCCTGGAGCGGGTCTATATCAATGGCTGGAAGGCCTTGCCCGTAGGCAAGGCGCGCTATGGACTGATGCTGCGCGAAGACGGTTTCGTCATGGATGACGGCACGACCTCGCGCTTGGCCGAGACGCATTTCCTGATGACGACCACCACGGCGAACGCCGCCAAGGTGATGCAGCATCTCGAATTCTGCCATCAGGTGCTCTGGCCGACGCTCGATGTCCGCATGGTCTCAGTCTCGGAGCAGTGGGCGCAGGCCGCGGTTGCGGGACCGAAGGCCCGCGATGTTCTGCGCGGCGTCGTCGATGCGCAACACGATCTCTCGAACGAAGCTTGCCCCTATCTCGCGGCGCGCAGCGTCACGGTCGGTGGCAGCATCCCGGCGCGGCTGTTCCGGATCTCCTTCTCGGGCGAGCTCGCCTATGAGCTCGCCGTCCCGGCCGATCATGGCGATGCAATGATGCGTGCCCTTATGTCGGCAGGGGCGCCGTACGGTATCACGCCCTATGGCACCGAGGCGCTCGGTGTGATGCGCATCGAGAAGGGCCATGTCGCAGGCAACGAGCTCAACGGCCAGACCACGGCCCGCGATCTTGGCCTGGGCCGGATGATGTCCGCCAAGAAGGACTTTGTCGGTCGCGTCATGGCAAGGCGCGAAGCCCTGATCGAACCGGATCGTCCCGCCCTGGTCGGCTTCAGGCCGGTGGAAATCGGGCAACGACTGCGAGCCGGCGCGCATTTCATCGGCCTCGGCAAGCCTGCGGCGATGGAGCATGACGAGGGCTACATGACCTCGGTCGCCTATTCCCCGGTGCTGAAGCACTGGATCGGCCTCGGCTTCTTGAAGAATGGCCCGAAACGCATCGGCGAACGCATCCGCGCCGTCGACCCGGTGCGCAACGGCGATATCGTCCTCGAAATCTGCAATCCGGTCTTCGTCGATCCCGAAGGAGCGCGCCTCCATGGCTGACGCCGTGACAACTGCCTGGACGCCACGCGGCTCCTGGGCCGGCATTCTGGCCTCGGGCGCCTTTGGTGCCGCCGGGCAGCCCGGCATCACGATCGAGGCGCGCGACGGCCTCGGCATCGCCAGCCTGATTGCTGGGGAGGGTCGGGATGAGGTGCTCACGCAGGCGCTCCAGCGCCGCACCGGGCTCGGCCTGCCGGTGACGCCGCGCATCGTCTCCAGCACGAGCCACAGTCTGGTCTGGGCCGGCCCGGATCAGTGGCATCTGATCGCGACGGATCGGAACGGTTTCGATGAGCTGCTGCGCGATCTCGCGCCGCTCGCGGCCGTCTCCGACCAGTCCGACGGGCGGGCTGCGCTGCGGCTTTCCGGACCGAAGCTGCGCGAGACGTTGGCGAAGGGCTGCATGCTCGATCTGCACCCTTCCGTCTTCCCCGCCGGTGCCGCCGCCTTGACAAGCATCGCTTATATGGGTGTGCATCTCTGGCGGATCACTGACGATCCGGAATCCGGTGACGCCGTTTTCGAGATCATGGTCGCACGCAGCATGGCAGGCAGTTTCTGGTCCTGGCTTTCCGCCTCCGCGGCGGAGTTCGGCTGCAGGGTGACGGCAACGGGACGAGGTTGAGCGCAGCGCGTCGCGCGCCCTCCAACCCGAAACCCGTCCCATTGTCCCAGCGAAGGGCCGCCCCTCGAAGGGCGGCATCAGCCATGTCCGACCGCATTTCGATCCTCACCCTTTCCTGCCCCGACCGTCCCGGCATCGTCGCCGCCGTCTCGACGCTGCTGTTCGAGGCCGGCTGCAACATCCGAGACGCACAGCAGTTCGACGACACCGAAACGGGCCGCTTCTTCATGCGCGTCGTCTTCGAGCGCCTCGCCGAGAGCAGGTCGCACGCCGAGATCACGGAAGCCTTCGGGAAACTGTCCCGGCGCTTCGCCATGGATTTCACGCTGCGCGAGCAGCATGTGCGGAAGCGCGTGATGCTGCTGGTCTCAAAATTCGACCACTGCCTCGCCGACCTGCTCTATCGCTGGCGCATCGGCGAGCTGCCGATGGAGATCGCCGGCATCATCTCTAACCACGGTCGCGACAGCATCGCCTCGACCGATATCGGTGACCTGCCCTTCCATCATTTGCCGATCACCCGACAGACCAAGATGGAGCAGGAGGCCCAGATCTGGCAGCTCGTACAGGAGGCCCGGACCGATCTCGTCGTGCTTGCGCGCTATATGCAGGTCCTGTCGGACGGGCTCTCGGCCAAGCTGCTTGGTCGCTGCATCAATATCCATCATTCCTTCCTGCCCGGTTTCAAGGGCGCCAAGCCCTACCATCAGGCGCATGAGCGCGGCGTGAAGCTGATCGGCGCGACCGCCCATTACGTGACGCCCGATCTCGATGAGGGTCCGATCATCGAGCAGGATGTCGAGCGCATCTCGCATCGCGATACGCCCGACGCGCTGGTGCGCAAGGGCCGCGATATCGAGCGGCGGGTGCTGGCGCGCGCCGTGCTGCATCATCTCGAGGACCGCGTCGTTCTGAACGGCAAGAAGACGGTCGTCTTCACCGACTGAGGTCGCCGCGATCGGGGCGATCAACGCCCGGGTCGTCTCAATCGTTGCGACATCCCTGGCGACGGAACCGACGCCAGGGATGATGACAGCGGGTTTCCAGCCATCCGCGGCTGGGAGGCGCGGCATTTCTGCTTGCTGTTGCATCACGCGGGCGGCAAGGAAGGATCGATGGCATCGTCACCTCTCCATCGTCTGGCAGCCGCCATCGGCCGCGTTGCTGCGCTGCCGCTACGAGGCCTGATCTCGTTCCTGATCCTGTTCGACGAGCTCGCGCGCCCGCTCTACCGCCCGGCCATTCGCTGGCTGTCGGAACGGCGGTTCGTGGCACGCGCCGAGGCGGCGATCGCCCGCATGCCGCGCTTTGCGATCCTGGCGCTGCTGGCAGCGCCGTTCGCGGTCGTCGAGCCTCTCAAGCTCGTCAGCCTCATCGTGATCGCGCGCGGCCATGTGATCAGCGGCCTGATCATGCTCGGGCTGGCGTATCTGGCGAGCTTCGTGATCGTCGAGCGCATCTACAATGCCGGCCGAAAGAAGCTCCTCACCATCAGCTGGTTCGCGCGCGGAATGGCTGTCATCACCGATTTGCGTGCGCGCACGCTGGACTGGGTGAGGCGCAGTCCGATCCATGCCTTCATGCTGCGCACGCGCGACGCCGTCCGTTCATGGTGGCGCGCACGACGGATCTGATCCCTTCAGGTCAGGAGACCTTGCGCGCGAGCACGAACAAGGCCCCGGTGGCAAGCAAGGACAGCAACACCATGAGCCCCGCYGTTGGCATCAGGCCAGCCCGCTCGATCAAGACCGCACAGACAAGCGGCGCCGCCGCCTTGACCACCAGCCCCGGCGCCGAGAGCTTGCCAAGCATCGCGCCGTATCCCGCCGGGCCGAAAAGCTGGAGCGGCACGGTTCCACGCACGATCGAACTCAGTCCGACGCTGATCCCGTAGGCGATCGCAAAGAGACCGGCGAGCACTGCGGTCGTCTGGCCCGTCATCAGCAGGACGAAACCGAGCGGCATCATCGCCGCCGAAACCCATGCCGTGGTCATCGGCGAGAGAGAAGCGCCGAACAGCATCTCCGCCAGCCGCCCGGCGACCTGGGCAGGGCCGACCATGGCACCGATGCCGACCGCGACTGCAGCGCTCAGGCCTAGCCCCTGCAATATGCTCAGCAGATGCACCGACATGGCTGAAACGACGAAGCCCTGCAGCGAGAAGGCGAGAGCGAGCAGTACAAAGGCGAGCCGGCGCGCCTCGCCTTCGAGATAATCGGCATGGAGCAACGCCGGAACGCTCGCGGCATGCCCGCGCTCTGCGGCCCGTTTGACACGCCCTGGCAGCCCAAGGAGATGCAAGGGCACGCAGAGCCCCAGCTGTAGCAGGCCGTAGAACCGGTAGATCTCGCGCCAGTCGAACTGCGCGAGCAGCGCCGTCGTCAGGGGCCAGAAGATCGTCAAGGCAAAGCCACCGATCAGAGTGAGCTGGCTGATCGAGCGCCGCGCACCGGCACCGCGCGACTGCGTCAGTGCCGCAAAGGCGGCGTCGTAGAAGACCATGGTCGAAATCATGCCAAGGGCAATCATCGCCGCGAAATAGCTCGGGCCGCCGCGTGCCTCGGCGAGCGCCAGCAGTGCCAACCCGGCAAGGGCCGAACCGATCGTCATCACCAGCCGTGCTCCTCGACGGTCCACCTGCCGGCCGACGGCGGGAGCAACGACACCGCCGGCAAGAAGGCTCGCGGCGAACCCGGCATAGGTCCATTCAGGAGCCCATCCGAAGCTTGCGGTCATATTCCGGGCCAGCACCGCGAAGGTATAGTAGAGGCAGCCATAGCCGGCGACCTGTGTCACGCCGAGGGTGAGGATGAGGCCGAGTCCGCGCCCCGTCGAGGGCACCGGCAAGGGCGAAGGCAGGCTCGGCATCGAGATCAGGTCATCCGGCAGACGGCATCACGGGGTGCGACCGGATGACCATTCTTCGACTCGCGGCCGGAGACAACGCCATCCTGCGAATACCTGAGCAGACATCATCGGCATGGGCGAACGA
>NZ_JBFTRC010000284.1:0-5324 GCF_056399325.1 Allobosea sp. 01N443 | reverse complement strand
TCTCATAGAGCGTCTTATGCGATTGCATCGCAATCCTGAGCGCTACCCCGCCGCCATGCGAATAGCCCAGGACGGCGATCCGCGATGGATCAACGAAGGGAAGCTTTGAGAGGTAGAACAGCGCACCAAACGCATCTTCGACCCGAGGCGCCTTATCGCGCCTTTCAGGCACGCAGGCGTCTTCAATGCCTCGTGGGGTGAAACTGTCCGGCACCAGCACGACGTAACCCCAATCGCGGATTGCTTCGGCCTCCCGTCGATGGGACGTACTCAATCCGCCGCAGCCATGCAGCAAGACAACCGCCGGGTGCCGGCCTTCCCCGATAGGTTTGGAAAGATATCCGCTGATCACGACCGCGGGATCATTCTCGCTGCTGTCTCCGCGAGCTTTGGCACGCGCTTTCTGGAAATCGCTCAGGCGATAGGTCATCGAGGGGAATTGAACRACCTCTTCAGCATACGAATGTGTCGTCAGCCCARGAAGGAGCATGGCCAGGGTGGAGAGCATGGCTCGCTTTGGGGACGAAGGCATTTGCGAAGCTCCCAGCGTTCAACCTGTAACGTCGAAAGAGATGCAACGATAGCCGATCGGCGTCACCGTCGCCCGTCATGACCGACCACGGCTCCAGCTCCAAAGCCCATGCCTGCCGCGATCTCGGCCTGCGCCAGATTCCTCCGGCGTCCGCGAGCGCCTGAGCGCATATAACCTTCAACCTGCGCGCGCCCCCTACCCCTCTGAATGGCCCGGCGAAGAGTTGTCGCGACGATGACGACCGGCTCCAAACCCGGCTCCGGCTCGACCGGGAATCCGACACGCTCCGCGAGGATGAGCCAAAGATCGGGAGGGCGGCCGCGCGTGAATGACGAAGCCGTTTATTGAGCGTAGGATCGTGTTCGAAGCCTTCCGCCGAGAACGCGTTTCGAGGAAAAGGGCATGGGGCACGGCAGACGTCCTCGTTGGCGCGCTTATGACAATAGCGGCGCAGGCGGATCTCTGCGCGATCAGCGCAGTGCGCGCCGACATCTACCTCTTTCGAATATTCGGACCCGCGAATTCGGCATCGGCCCGGAAATGCAATCAATTTTCGAATTAAATTGTTGCAACGACACGCCAACCACTGACCTGAGACGCATCATCAAGTTTTAAATTCCTTATTGATACATAATATCTGTCCTTGGTGGAATTTTGACCATCATAAATTGCAGCAGCTGAAACAAAGGACTTGAGTGACTGCAGCTTGAGCCAGTGCCCGAAGCAGAGGCACGCCTCGAAACAAGGGTGGAATCGACCTATGCCGCTTCTGGAGCTTCAGGGTATCTCAAAACACTTTGGTGCGATCGAAGCACTCAAGGGCATCGATCTGGCGATCGATGCCGGAGAGGTCGTCGGCCTGATGGGCGACAATGGCGCCGGCAAATCGACATTGGTGAAGATTGTCGCCGGCAATTTTCTCCCCTCCGAGGGCGAGCTTCGCCTTGATGGCATCGTCAAGCACTTTCGCCGGCCGGTCGACGCCCGGACTGACGGTATCGAGGTCGTCTATCAGGACCTCGCCCTGTGCGATAATCTGACTGCGGCCGCCAATGTCTTCCTCGGGCGCGAACTGAAACGCCGCATCGGTCCGCTGGTGATCCTTGACTACAAGGCGATGTACGCCCGCGCCGCAGAGCTGTTCAAGGAGCTCAAGTCGGAGACCCGCCCCCGCGATCTCGTGAAACTGATGTCCGGCGGCCAGCGCCAGGCTGTGGCGATCGCGCGGACACGTCTGGCCAACGCGAAGATGGTGCTGATGGACGAGCCCACGGCGGCGATCAGCGTTCGCCAGGTCGCCGAGGTGCTGGATCTGATCCACCGGCTCAAGGATCGCGGGATCGCCGTCGTTCTGATCAGTCACCGCATGCCGGACGTGTTCGCGGTCTGTGACCGGGTGGTCGTGATGAGGCGAGGACGCAAGGTCGCGGACAAGGCGATTGCATCGAGTTCTCCTGAAGAGGTGACCGGACTGATCACCGGCGCCATCCAGGCCGCCTGATGCTGCGCGAGGAGCCCCCTATGTCGAGCGCCACGATCCGCCCGATCCCGAGCAGTGTCGCCATCGAGGACGTCACGGGCCTCAGGGAGCGAAGCCTCCTGCAGAAGCTGCTCGCGAGCCAGCCGTTCTGGGTGACGATCGCGCTGATCGCCATGGTCCTCGTGATGACATGGGATCAACCAGACGCCTTTGCCTCGGCCGACAACTTCTTCAACATCACGCGGAACTTCGCCTTCATCGGCATCATGGCCATCGGCATGACCGCCGTCATCCTCACCGGCGGCATCGATTTGTCGGTTGGCTCCATCATGGGGCTCGCCGGCGTCGTCAGCGGGCTCGTCCTCCAGGCCGAGGGGCATTGGCTGCTCGCGATCCTCGCCGGCCTTCTCACCGGCGCGGCTGTCGGGGTCGTGAATGGCGTGCTGATCTCCTATGTCGGCCTGCCGGCCTTCGTCGTCACGCTCGGGATGCTGTCGGGCGCCCGCTCGCTTGCCATCGTCCTGTCCGAAAACAAGATGATCTACGAATTCGGCCCTTGGGGAGACACCTTCAACGCCATCGGTGGCGGGGCGATCTTCGGCCTTGCCAACCCGGTCTGGGTGCTGCTCGCGCTGGCCATCATCTTCAGCATCATCCTCAACTTCACCGGCTGGGGCAATTATCTCTATGCCATCGGCAGCAACGAGAACGCCGCCCGCCTGACTGGCGTGCCGGTCCGGCGGATCAAGCTGCAGGCCTATATCGTCTCAGGCCTGACAGCCGCGCTGAGCGCCGTTCTCATCGTCGGCTGGCAAGGCTCCGCCATCAATGCGCTCGGACAGGGCTATGAATTGCGGGTGATCGCTTCGACCGTGATCGGCGGCGCCGATCTGATGGGTGGCCAGGGCGGAGCCTACGGCGCCGTGATCGGGGCCGCCCTCATCGAGGTGATCCGCAATTCCCTGCTCATGGCCGGCGTCGATTCCAACTGGCAGGGCGCCTTCGTCGGCCTGTTCATCGTATTGGCGGTTCTGCTGCAGCGGATCCGCGGCAAGGGTTCGGCATGAGGAAGACCGGACGACAATAACCACCAGGAGGAGAGGCTCATGAAAACGCTGACTTTAGGTGTCGCCGCGCTCGCACTGCTCGCCGTTGGAGGAGAAGCCCAGTCTCAGGGCAAGAAATACGTCTTCGCCCTGGTTCCCAAGAACATGAACAATCCCTTCTTCGATCAGGCCCGCGACGGCTGCAAGAAGGCCGAGAAGGAACTCAACGGCGCGATCGAGTGCCTTTATATCGGGCCTGGCGAACATGGCGGCGGCGATGAACAGGTCCAGGTCATCAACGATCTCATTGCCAAGAAGGTCGATGGCATCGCCGTCTCGCCGTCGAATGCCGCCGCGATGGGCAAGGCGCTCGAGGGCGCCAAAAAGGCGGGAATTCCGGTTCTGACCTGGGATTCCGACCTGCTTGCGAAGGACAAGGGCCTGCGCACCGCCTATGTCGGCACCTATAACTACGACATCGGCGTCAATCTCGCGAAGCTCGTCCAGCAGATCAAGCCGAAGGGTGGCACGATCTGCATCCAGTCGGGTGGCGCGGCCGCTGCAAACCATAACGAGCGCATGCAAGGGATTCGCGATACGCTTGCCGGCGCGAAATCGGCCTCCGCGCCTGGGGCAAAGCTCACCGGTCAGCATGGCTGGACCGAGGCCGCGGGTTGCCCGCTCTACACCAATGACGACTTCCCGCTATCGGTGCAGCAAATGGAGGATACGCTCGGCAAGAACCCCAAGCTTGATGCCTTCGTGCCGACCGGCGGCTTCCCGCAATTCATCCCGCAGGCGTATCGCAAGGTCGCCGAGAAGTATAAGGCCCGCATCGATGACGGCTCGCTTGCGCTGGTCGTCGCAGATACGCTGCCCGTCCAGATGGATCTCCTGAAGGCGGGCCTGTCCAAGGGCCAAGTCGGTCAGCGCCCCTTCGAGATGGGCTACAAGACCATGTTCTTCCTGAAGGAGATGAAGGACGGCAAGCCCGCCCCGAAGGATCCCACCTATACCGGCCTCGATGTCTGCACGCCGCAGAATGCCGCGACCTGCGTCGGCGCCGGGAGCTAAAGCATCGGCCCGAAAAGTGGATTGCGGTTTTCGGGGCAAAGCCGATGCAATCACAGATGGTTAGATCATCGGATCGGATACGATATCCGGTCCGATGAACTAAGCCAGGGCGGGATGCCATCCCGCTCTGGCGCTGACTTCGCCCGGCCTCGCAGTCAGCCGCGATACGGAGCCAGGCAGGCGCCCCAGAACAGGCTGGAAAAGTACCATGTTGGCGGCCCGAACCCGGCGGCCTCCAGCAAAGCAGCGACCTCGTTCTCCGAGGCGGGCGGATCCGCGCCCTGCAAAATCTTGGCGCGCTTCGCCTCGACTTCGTCGGGCCTGGCACCGTGCATGCGCCAGCGCTCTGCCCAGGCCGCCAGCAGCAGAGGTTCGGCGGCGTAGGCAAAGCGATTGCCGGCAAGAATGAGAGGAGCGCCGGGTTTCAGCCGTGACGCAATGGCGTCAAGAATGTCGCCCTTGGCCTTTTTTCCCGGGAGATGATGCAGCACGCCGATTAAGGTCGCGGCGTCGAAATCGCGCCCGGCGGGAAGCTCTTCGACATAGCCGATCGCGATCTCCGTCCGCTCGAGGAACCCGAGCTCCTGCAACCGCCCCGCCGTAACATCCATCATCTGCGCGGACGGATCGACGGCGACAAATCTCCAGTCCGGTTCAAGAGATGCGGCGCTGACAATCTCCTGTCCGCCGCCGCCAGCCCCAACGGCGAGCACGCGAGCTGCGCTGCCCGGACCGAGCGTCGCCGCCAGCATGCAGGCCGAAAGCTCATGGCACGCTTCGTAACCTGCCAGCGCAATGCGGCTCTGGACGAGGTACTCAGCGGCGCGGTCGGCGTCGAATTTTGCGACAGAGATGGACGTGGTTTCAGCCGAGGCCATAGCTACCTAGCGATGCTTTTCGAATGCAGGCGCGCTGTGGGGGGCGTCCCGATGCGCGAGCCTTCAATCGCTCATTCAGTCCGCCACGGCAAGATTTCGACAGCCAGGGGGGCGCTTTTGTGCATGGCGCTTCTGCCCGAGAGCGGACGCCGGTCATGCCGAAATGGGTGGAGGCTGTGTGAAAAGAGCCGAGTCGGCTAGGATTCCTGGAGGTGATGCTCCGGGAGCTTAGATGAAGCGCTTCGTTGAGAGTGAAGACCGTCGGCAGGGTGTCCTGCTTCCCGAGTATCTTGACGACTACGTGTCGGAGAACA
>NZ_JBFTRC010000283.1:0-5332 GCF_056399325.1 Allobosea sp. 01N443 | reverse complement strand
CCCCCGATCGTCTACGCGCCCCTGTTCACCTGGGCTGGTCTTTATGTCGGTCTCAACGCCGGCGTGGGCTGGGCTGACTCGGGCGAGATCGTCGTCAACGGGCCGACTGCTGGCTCTTCCAGCGTCCTGAGCGGTGTCGGCGGTGGTGATGGCAGGTTCGTCGGTGGCGGCCAGATCGGMTATAACTGGCAGTCCGGCGCGATTGTCTACGGCCTKGAGACCGATATCCAGTATGTCGATACAGGCGGTAGCGTGGCSTGGGGCCAATACACCTGGTGGGCCGGTAGAGGCGGCGGTGACGGCGCCTATTTCGGCACCGTGCGCGCCCGCATCGGCTATGCCTTCGACCGGACCCTGGTCTACATCACCGGCGGTCTGGCCTATGGCGGCCTGAACACCAACCCGCTGACCGGCAACACGACGAGCAATGCCGGCTGGACCATCGGCGGCGGCGTCGAATACGCCTTCACCAATAACTGGACGGTCAAGCTCGAAGGCCTCTACGTCGATACAGGCGAGGGCCGACGGACCCAGGTCTTCGAAAACCCCGCGGGCGGCGTGCTGCCGGCCGGAACCTATACCGCGGTCAGCAATGGCGGCGGCGGCGCCGGACTCCTGCGCGTCGGCGTGAACTACAAGTTCTGACGCGCGGCGAATGGAACTCCTGCGGTCTTGCTGGAAATTGGCTGGACCGCTGGAGGTCGTTGCAGCGGGCATCGTGTAGGAAGATCACCCGCTGTTTTAACCAAACGTTGCTACGGAGCAATTTCTATCAAAAACGTAGCAACGATATTCGAGGGTCAACAGATGAAGAAGTCGGCTATTCTTGTCGTTTCGTTTGCTTTGCTTGCCGCTGGCGGCTGCGTTGGGTTTGGCAAGGGCAAGGGCAAAGCACCCCCGCCGGTTGCAACGCCCATCGTCACAAAGGGCTAAATGGTTTGCGCGACGGCTCATTGCCGTCGCGCAAACCCACCACCATCGGGACGGTCCGGTTTTCTGTGCTGTCCAACGTAAGTGATCCCGTCGTACCGCGGCTTACCGCAGTCCTCACCTGCCAGCCCCGGCAACTTCGCTCGCTGACAAAGTTGTGACAGCGGCCACGCACCTAGCGACTCAATACGGCTTGCGCTCCGGAAGGGGCGGTTCATGATGACATCAAGAATTGGCTGATCCCGTCACAATGGTGCATGACAGCTACGGGATCGGCATTTGAGTTCCATCGTTGCGTGGAGAGCGCCTTATGCTTGCGAGGAAACACCTCAGAGCTGTCTGGCTGCGCATAGGGGCCGTGCTTGCTGTTGCCGCGCTTGTCATCGTCCCAATGCTGCTCAAATAAGAGCGCGACCAGCAGGCCACTGGCTCCGGCCGGACCGCGAAGCCGCTCCGCCACTAACTCAACTCTGGGGCCAAGAGTGGATAATTTCTGAGAGAATGGGGCTGAGGGCTGAGGTAAACGAAGCCCCGATTGGCCCGAAGGCGAACCCAGCCAACGTCGGGAATTGGACCGGCTCCGGTTGCCCGAGACGTCGCAAGGAATGGCGGTGATGAGCACGTGCATGGCTTGAACGAACAAGCCGGACATGGCGGACGCATGGTAGGCAGAGGAACCCCAAAAAAAGGAGTAATGCACATGGTCCTCGCCATCTGGTCGTGCGCCGTCGCCGCCCTCGCGCTTGGGGTGGTCATCGTCCGCTGGTTCGCTGGGCGCGCCGACGGCGCAGTTCGTCCGGATCAGCAGCAGCCCTGCTGACGGCGTTGAGCCGGCAAGCCGCGACGTGGCGGCAAGTCGAGTGGCCCGGCGATCCGCGCACCCATCGCCTCTTCCGACGGAGCGAAGCATGATCGAGCATTCCCAGCGCTTCTGGACAGGGTGCCCGACTACGCCCTGACACACTTCGATGGCGGGAGCAGCAGTAGCGCATAGGTCCGACTGGGAGGGTCTCGACGGATGCCAGTACCCCAGCCAGGTATGGGATCTCGCTGACGCCGGCCGGAGCCTCGGCCGTGGCAAGGCTTTCGCCTTTCGGGGCACCACGAACAGCGCGTTCACCGGAGGAGAAAATTCTCTACGAGCTCTGCTGTACCGATCTCGAGCACATTGCCATCCTTGGGGAGGCCATCGCGGAGCAGGCCAATCCGAATTCAACGGCTTGCTTTACTGGTCTCCTCGAGGAGCGCGCTGGTTTCCCGATCTTCCAAGCAGAGCGCGTAAGCTCTCCAACTGAAGGCTGGGAGCGCCTTCAGTGCCGCCTTCTGCAAGCTGTGAGCGGCATGCCGTTTGACCCCCTACGGGCGTGGCCGATTACTTCCCACACGGCGGCACAGGCGACACCCCGCGGAATGTCACTGCGATGCTGGCCCTGGCCGATGCAGCCAATCTCGGTCGGAAGCGGACGCGCCGCGTACCTCGCCTCGGCCGCTCCATCTCGTGGCGCTCTTTTAAGGCCCTTCTCAAGGGGACGATATCCAGAGTTCTAAGTCGACTGGATTGGTCGGGAGAACCGTCGAACTCCCGGCACACGGGCTTTCTGCGAACCCGGCAAATCCTGCTTAACTACGATGCCGCATCGAACGCGCAAATTGTGGATCGCACTGCAAAGTACATTTGAGGTAATTGGCATTCAGTGTCAGTATTTGCCATCGAAATGGTGATACTCGACGTCGTTCCTGCCTTGCGCCGTAGCCGATGCGTTCCTTGCCTATGTCTTCTGGGGGGTTCACGAGGGCGTTCCATGTCGGCTCAAGAACGCGGGCTTGCCCGTCTCATGCTTAGACTTCCCGCGTTCCGCAATCGCTTCGGGCAAATGCAAGTCCTGCAATTTCGCGGCCTCTGCGAGGAGTACGACGTCGTCTGGGAGGTGATCACCCGGTGGTCCCAGGATCAACGCTGCGTGATGTTTAGCTTAGACGATTACTGCCGCCTCGCGACCTTGATCGAGAGCGATGCCATCGCGATAGCCGAGGCTGTTCCGGATCCCGGCACCATCGGCATCCTTGGAGTGTGACAGCTAAACCCGCCAACGCCAGGATGGCGCGCGCGCTTGAGAGGTGAGGGCCGCAGCGGTCGCCCACCAGCCTCTCCGCGACGGAAAGCCTTCGCATCGTCATTGCCGCCACGGGCGGACCGGAGATCAACGCAGCCAGGCACTCCTTTCGGAGGGGCAAGGCATGATCCTGTCCTTGCTTGACCACGACCTCGCCATGCAATGCTTCGACGGCAGGAGCCGGGGTAGCGGTTAAGCAGACACATCTCCAAGGCCCCCCGGCGACCTCCCCAGGTTCGGCCCGGATCAGACGCCGTAGAGCCAATGTCGGCTTCGAGTTTACCTATGAGAGCTTCGGGGTCCCGATGACCGAGTGCTGGCTCAGCGTTGACGAGGACGCCCACGAGCGTGACATCGACAACTGGCACTGATCGCCAATCTCAAATGCGGATCCTTCGGCTAAACGCCCCGTAGGTGCCGCGGTGCCGCAGATCGTAGTGCCGGCGTTGACGCCGGCTGTCATCCTTCGTGTGCACGAAGACAGCCACGACAAGGAGAGCCGAGAGCCCAATGAGGGCGTAAAGCATGGCGGTGACGCTCATTTTTCCCCAGACCCAAAGCAACATAAGCCGCGTTGCAATGATCTCCCGAGTCAAACCCGCTGCCAAGCGGAAAGACCCCGATTACCCCTCGTTATACACTCCCTGATCCCCTGACGGCCCTGAGCATCGGAGGAAACCCGCTGAAATCGCGAGTTTCCTTTCTGGCGCCGGCGGAAAACCCCGGCGTCCGGATTGATGCCTATGATCAGGGCGAACGTGAGGGCGGCTGAGCCGACCACGTCGTGTCATTTGTGCGGGGCGATGCTGGATTGCGTTGCGCCGAACGGATTTGGCCCCAAAGCGGCAGGAGCATCGCGACGCGCTCGCGGTAGCGTCTGTAGTCGTCGCCGAACAGCGCGATCAGGTCGCGCTCTTCCAGCATGATGCCAACCAGTATGTAGGCCGTCGTCCCTGCCGCGAAGAGCAAATGGCCCTGGCTCATGACGGGAGTAGCCCAGAAGGCGATAATGAAGCCGAGATAGATCGGATGCCGAACAAGCTTGTACAGACCCGGCGTCCTGAATTCGGCTTCCGGCATTCTACGGCCGGCGAAACGCACGAATACCTGCTTCAGCCCAAAAAGCTCGAAATGACTGAACATGAAGGTCGAGAGCAGGACGAACAGCCATCCGAACTGGGAGAGCCCGATCAGAGTCGCCGCCAGCGTCGGATTGGTCACGCTCCAGACGCTCTCCGGCAAGGGCCGCCATTGCCACAACAAGAGCGCAAGGGCCGCCGTTGCGAGCAGCACATAGGTTGGCCGCTCCAGCGCCGGATCGATCCAGCCGAGCCACCAGCGTTTGAACCCTGGACGGGCCATGACGCTATGCTGGACCGCAAAGAGCGACAGCAATGCGAAGTTGACCAGGAGGGCCTGCGCCACCGGCGTTGCCGGCCCGTCGTCGATACCCTTCGGCACAAGAAACCCGCCGACGAAACCGATCGCATAAACAAAGGTCAGGAAGAAGAACGCGTATGACAGKAGGCCATAGAGAAGGATCGCGGTCTTGCGCATGGCTGGTACCTCGGTTGACGCGACGTCGCAGTCGGCCGGTGTCGCGGTAAAGCGCGGTGAAGATGTTCGGATATGGCGTGATGTCCGATTGACCTTGGGTCCTTAGCGATCTGTCTCCACAGCGTTGTCCGGCGTGATATTCGACGATCCGCAGTGTGACTGTGATGGAAGTCACATGCAGCAAAGGGACTCCCCCAAGCTCAGGGATGGCGCGGCATGCCTCGATGCTGCCTAGCGGCAAGGCTCGTGGAAGTTGCCGTTTCGCTTGCTGCGCTGGCGCCGGCGCCGAGCGGTTCGGCGAGTTCGCATCTCTCGATCACGACAACTTCGTGCCCATCACGTGCGTCCGAGTTCGTTGCGGGAGCCGCGGTGCATGGTTTCCCCAGACGAGGTCAGGCGATCAGGATCGCGCGGGTCATTGACATTGGTCAGCGTTGGCCTTCGGACGAGGTCTCCGAGGGGGCCGAAATAGGAATAGGGGCGGTTGCCGAGGATAGCGGCGGCATGGATTCCGCCGGCACGATCGCGCCGGCGCAGGTGACGAAGTCAACTGGAACGGTACCGGCACCGGAGCGTTGAACCCTCACGTCGAAGAGAGGAGTCATTGATATGAAGGTATCCGAAGCGATGACCCGAGGGGCTCATATCGCCCGCCCGGACGAGACCTTGCAGGCGGTATCTCGCCGTATGGCCGAAGAGGATATTGGCTTCCTACCCGTCGGCGACGGCGA
>NZ_JBFTRC010000282.1:0-6843 GCF_056399325.1 Allobosea sp. 01N443 | reverse complement strand
GCATAGGCAATCCATCCGAGGTTACGGCGGTGAGCCTCGTCGCGCGCCTCGAGCAGATGCTGCGGCAGTTTTCTCATCTTTGGCCCAAACGCAAAAGAATTCGACCGAAACACGAATGCAGGTCAAGGAGGCGCTCTGTAAAGAGGCATGGCGGCGATAAGCCGGTGTTTGCGGCCCGCGCTGGAGACGAATTGAGATGGTTGCAGCGTTCCCCGGGACCAGGTCCCGTTTCGAGAAGACGACGACATCGATCCTGCTGGCGGTGAGCTTCTGCCACCTGCTCAACGATGTGATGCAATCGCTTCTTGCCTCGCTCTACCCGCTGTTCAAGGCAAACTACGCTCTCGATTTCGTCCAGATCGGACTGCTGACCATGACCTTCCAGGTCACGGCCTCGCTGCTGCAGCCGGTCGTCGGGATGGTGACCGATCGTTGGCCGATGCCCTATTCGCTGCCGGCCGGGATGGCCTGCACCTGCGCCGGACTGATCCTGCTGGGCAATGCGCATAGCTTTGCGATGCTGCTCATGGCGGCGAGCCTGATCGGCTTCGGTTCCGCAATCTTCCACCCGGAGGCGTCACGGGTGGCTCGCCTTGCCTCCGGCGGCCGCCACGGCCTGGCGCAATCGCTTTTCCAGGTTGGCGGCAATATGGGCTCGGCCATCGGACCGCTGCTCGCGGCCTTCGTGGTGTTGCCATTCGGCCAGGGCAGTGTGGCGTGGTTCTCGGCCATAGCGATGCTGGGCATGATCGTGCTCGGCTGGGTCGGGGCCTGGTATGCCGGTCATCGCCGCCAGAATGCCAGCCGTCCTGCCGTCAGTCGCACGCTGCCGTTGCCGCAGGGGCGCGTCGCACTGGCGTTCCTCATCCTCGTGCTGCTGACCGCGACCAAGAATGTCTACATGGCCAGCATCTCGAGCTATTTCACCTTTTACGTGATCGACCAGTTCCAGCTCGGCATGCGCGATGCGCAGCTGATGCTGTTTCTCTTCCTCGGTGCAGCCGCAGTCGGGACCTTTCTGGGTGGGCCGATCGGGGACCGGTTCGGAGCGCGTTTCGTGATCTGGTTCTCGATCCTGGGTGTGATCCCGTTCGCGCTGCTGCTGCCTTATGCGAGCCTGTTCTGGACCGGCGTGCTGAGCGTCGTGATCGGCTTGATCTTCGCCTCGGCATTCTCTGCGATTGTCGTCTTCGCACAGGAACTCGTGCCCGGCCGTGTCGGCCTGATCGCCGGCGTGTTTTTCGGCTTTGCCTTTGGCGCGGGTGGACTTGGAGCGGCCCTGCTTGGCAACTTCGCCGATACGCACGGTATCGCCTTCGTCTACCGCGTCTGCTCCTACCTGCCGCTGCTGGGGCTGCTTACGATCCTGCTGCCTCGCCTGCCGCAAAGAGGCGAGAGCTAGGCCCGGAATCGCTCAGGCTGGATAAGTACGCTGCGTCACGGCCTGCCGCTGGCGGGCCGTGACGCAGGTCTTTGTATGGATTGGCCCGTCTCGGGCCTAGTTTACCGCGATCTGGGCCTGCTTGATGATGCCGGCCCAGCGCTTCGACTCCGCTTCCATCATCGCAGCGAACTCGGCCGGCGTATTGCCGATCGGCTCGGCGCCTTCGTTCTTCAGCCGTTCGCGGATGGTCGCGTCGTTGATGGCCTCCACCGTGGCGGTGCGGAGCTTTGCAGCGACATCCTTCGGCGTCCCCTTCGGCACGACGAAACCATACCAGGCTGTCGCCTCGTAACCGGCCCAGCCGCTTTCTGCGACCGAGGGCACCTCCGGGAAGAGCTTGGCCCGCTCCTTGCCGGTCACCGCCAGCGCGCGCACCTTGCTGCCTTCGATCAGCCCGAGAACCGACGGCACGGTGGTGATCATGAAATCGGACTGGCCGGCGAGGAGGTCGGTCAGGGCCGGGCCTGCGCCACGATAGGGCACGTGCACGGCTGTGAACTGCGCCATCTGCGCCAGCAGAACGGTGGCCAGGTGGCTGGCCGAACCGTTGCCGGCAGAGCCGTAGGTCAGTTTGCCCGGATTCTTCTCGCCGAAGCTGATCAGGTCCTTGATCGTCTTGTGGGGCGAATTCTGCGCCACGACGACGACCAGCGGAGCTGCGGAAATCAGGGTGATCGGGTCGAAGGCCGTCAGCGGATCGACCTTGACGTTCTTGAACAGGTGCGGGTTGACCACCATCGGGCCCTGATTGGCCATCAGCACCGTGTAGCCATCCGCGGGAGAGGTGGCGGCCTGTGCGGTGATCAGGTTGCCGCCGGCCGATCCGTTATTCTCCACGACCAGTGACTGGCCGAGCTTTTCTCCAACGCCCTGGGCGACCAGACGCGCGATCGCGTCCGTTCCGCCGCCGGCCGCGTAAGGCACCAGCAGGCGCATCGGCCGCTCGGGAAATGCTGCCTGAGCGAATGCCAGCTCAGGCAGACAGGCGCTGGCGGCTGCAGTCGTCAGCAGGCTGCAGAAGTGGCGACGCGTCGGTGTCATGATGGGAATTTCCTCCGATTGCAGTCCCTTCTGGCAGCGCGCCAATCGCGCTGGCGGGGACGATGACATGGCCTTCAAAGATACGGCGCGCGGTGCGCACCAGGCTGGCTCTGGCAACCTGGCCAGATGCGTCGAGAGCGAGGTCGACCTGGATACGGCCGCTCGGATGTTCGATCGTCACCAGCGAGGCGGCGTCCGCGAGACCTACCTCTTGCGCAACGCTGCCGGCGACCTGACTGGCGACGGCGATGCAGAGTGCGCCGGTGACGGCATGGCTGCGATGGCAGCGGTCCGGCGTGAAATAGCGTGAGGTCAGGCTGCCGCCCTGGCGGGCCGTCGAAAGCAGTCCGATCTTGGGAATGACCCGGCCGGCGACGTCGCCAAGACCCATGCGCCTGCCCGCCTCGCGCCGTATCTCCTCCAGCCGCGCCAGCAGGGCCGTATTCGCGTCGAGCTCCGCCGGCATCTCGTCACCGGCAAGGCCGAAATCGGTAGCRCGGACGAGCAGCATCGGCGTGGCATAGTCGATCAACGTGACCGGCACACCATCGATCAACTCGCGCGGCTTGCCGGTCGGCAGCAGGGAGCCGGTCTTGGAACCGACGGCTTCGAGGAAGGTCAGCTTGATCGGGGCTGCAGTGCCTGAAACGCCGTCGATCGCGGTTGTGCCGTCATACTCGACACGTTTGCCGGGGGTCTGCACCACCGCCTCGATCAGCGAGGCGGTATTGCGGTTGTAGATCCGAACCATCGTCTCACCATCGCATGCCGGCACGAGGCCGGCCTCGATGGCGAAGGGGCCGATGGCGGAGAGCATGTTGCCGCAGTTCGGACCGAGATCGACATGAGCCCGGTCGACTGCGACCTGGGCGAARAGGTAATCGATATCGGCATCCGGGCGTGAGGCGTTGCCGACGATGGCGACCTTGCTGGTCAGCGAATTGCCGCCCCCGATCCCGTCGAGTTGCAGCGTGTGAGGCGACCCCATTGCTGCGAGCAGCACGCGGTCGCGCGCCTCCGGGTCAGCCGGCAGATCGGTTTCCAGGAAGAACGGGCCGCGGGATGTGCCGCCGCGCATCAGCACGCAGGGAATGCGCAGGGCACGTGCATGAGTGGGCTTGAGCGGATCGGGCAAGGGCGGCGTCCAGCGGTGAGTGACGGGCTCTCATCCCAGATCGTGAAACCTCTGTGAAATGCAGAGATCGGTGTTATTGATGCGCCATGAGCATCAATTTCGAAGCGCTTGATCTGCGCGCGTTCATCGCGGTGGTTGAACTGGAGGGGTTCCACCGCGCCGCAGAGGCCCTCAACATGTCGCAGCCGGCGCTGAGCCGGCGCATCCAGCGGCTCGAGGCAGCGGTCGGCGCGGCCCTGCTCGAACGCACGACGCGGCGCGTGGCGCTGACCATGGTCGGGCGCGAGATGCTGCCGCTGGTGCGGCGCATGCTGGACGAGTTCGATTCATCGATCTTCGCGATGCGCGATCTTGGCACGAGGCGAGCAGGGCAGATCGCGCTCGCCTGTGTGCCGACGGCCGCGTTTTACTTCCTGCCCTCGGTGATCGCGCGCTTCTCGGAGCAGTATCCCAATATTCGGTTCCGGATCCTCGACCTCTCGGCCAATGATGGCCTGGAGAGCGTGGCGCGCGGCGAGGTCGAATTCGGCATCAATCTGCTCGGCGGCTCCGATCCCGATCTGAGCTTCGAGCCGCTGCTCGAAGACCCGTTCGTCCTCGCCTGCCGGCGCGACCATATCCTGGCGAGCAAGCCATCGCTCGGCTGGGCCGATCTCGAAGGGCATCCACTGGTCACCGTCAGCCGGGCGAGCGGCAATCGCGCCATCCTCGACGCGGCCCTGGTACGGGTCGGCGTGCGGCTGGACTGGTCCTTCGAAGTCACGCATCTGTCGACCTCGCTGGGGCTGGTCGAAGCCGGGCTTGGCATCTCGGTTTTGCCGCGCCTTGCAACGCCGACCGGAGAGCATCCCATCATCGTGACGTGCCCGATCCGCGATCCGGAGGTCTCGCGGACCATTGGCGTGGTGCGTCGCCGCGGCGTTCGCCTTGCTCCGGCTGCGGAGCGCTTTCTCGATATGCTGCTGGGGACATGGCGAGGGCCTTTGCCTCAGCGGAAATAAGAGCCTGCCCACGCGGCTGGCCGCGGCGCCCAAGGCAACAGGAGGTCGGGGACGGGTATGCTGCAAAACTATTCCACAGGCGCATAACATCGAACCCAAATTGCATTAGCCAGCATCGGGCCGAGCGTGGCATCGTTAGGTCATCGAGATGGTTGAGCGCTGGCTTCAGCGCGTTTTTCGTTGGAGCAAGGCGTGTCGGCCTACGATGACGTTCTTTACCCCGCGCTTGAGCCTTACCGCGCTTTTCGGCTTGCGGTGGGGGGCGCGCATGAACTCCATGTTGAGACCAGCGGCAATCCGGACGGCATTCCGGTCGTTTTTCTGCATGGCGGTCCGGGCGGCGGCACCAAGCCGGCCCAGCGCCGGACCTTCGACCCTGCCGTCTTCAATATCGTGACCTTCGACYAGCGCGGTGCCGGGAAATCGACCCCGCATGCGGAACTCGACGGCAACACGACGCAGGACCTGATCGCCGATCTGGAGCGTATCCGCAGCCATCTTGGCATCGAGCGCTGGCTCGTCACCGGCGGGTCCTGGGGCAGCTGTCTTGGGCTCGCCTACGGCCAGAGCCATCCCGAGCGCCTCAGGACCTTTTCGGCGCAGACCCAGACGTTCCTGCCCGACCCGGACCATGTCGCGACGCTGACCGACACCGACGCCGCGCTCGCGATCTCCCGGATCTTCACGCATTACTGCATGAACGGGGCCTTCCTTCCCTCCGGCCAATTGCTGAGCGACATCGGTCGCATCCGCCATTTGCCGGCCGAGATCGTGCAGGGGCGCTACGATACGGTGACGCCGATGAGCACGGCCTGGCAGCTGAAAAAGGCCTGGCCCGAAGCCCGGTTCACGATCGTGACCGAAGCGAACCACGCAGCGACGCCGAGTGCGCCGGCGTTGTCGCAAGCCCTGCGCGAGGCAACGGACCGGTTGCGCGATGTGATGCTGGCCCAGGCGGCCTGAGGGAGAGCCCATGTACGAGGCCGCAAACCAGATTCGCATCGGCATCGAGCCCTATCTCGAGGTCCGGAGCGCAAAGAGCCCCGCCATCGCGCCCGACGGCGAATTGCTGGCCTATCTCAGCGACGAGAGTGGCACGCACCAGATCTGGCTGCGGCCGCTCGCGGGCGGAGCGCCCTGGCGCCTGACCGATATGCCGGAGCCGATCGGCGCGATCTCCTTCAACCCCAAGGGCCGCGACCTCCTCTTCACGATGGATTGCGGTGGCGACGAGCGGCACCAACTCTGGTTGGTGCCGGGCGCCTCCGGAGTGCCTGAGCCGCTTACCGACGATCCGACGGTCGTGCATGCCTGGGGCGCCTGGGCGCCGGACGGACAACGCATCGCATTCACCTCCAATGCCCGCGATTGCGAGCATATGGACGTCTACGTCATGGAACTCGCTACGCGCACCGCCAAGCGCGTCCATCAAGGCTCCGGCTATCGTGAGGCGGTCGCCTTCTTCCCCGATGGCAAGTCGCTGCTCGTCGCCAACGCCACGCGTTCGATGAGCGATCAGGACCTGCATCGCCTCGATCTCGAGACTGGCAGCCTCACGCCATTGCTGCCGCATGAGGGCCGCGCGCGCTATGTCGTCAGCCGCATGAAGAAGGATGGCAGCGGCTTCTTCTTCGTGTCCGATCAGGGGCGCGAGCATCTCGGTGTCGCCTTCTGTGCACTGGCCGAGGGGCGCGTCACCTGGATCGTCGAGCGGGAGAAGCAGGATATCGAGGCGATCGCGCTCGCGCCTGACCAGGGCCGCCTCGCCTATGTGGCGAACGAGGAAGGCTGGAACCGCGTTTTCATTCGTGATCTCGCGACGGCCGAGGAGTTCGAGGTCGCCGGCTTGCCGCGCGGGACCATCGGCTCGGTGGCCTGGGTTCCCGACGGCAGCGGCCTCGTGTTCCCGCTCGATGGTGCGACCTCGTCTCCGGATATCTGGCGCTTCGATGTGGCTACCCGCACGGCAACGCGGCTGACGGATGCATCCAAGGCAGGTCTCGATTCAAGCAGCTTTGTCGAGCCGAGCGTCGAGCGCGCCGCGAGCTTCGACGGTCTCGAAGTGCCCTTCTTCGTCTACCGGCCGCGGAGCAAGGCTCCGGCGGGCGGCTATCCGGCCGTGGTCGTGGTGCATGGCGGACCGGAAGCGCAGTGGACGCCGATCTTCCGGGCCGACCTGCAGTTCTTCCTGAGCCAAGGCATCATGGTCGTCGCCCCCAATG
>NZ_JBFTRC010000281.1:0-5487 GCF_056399325.1 Allobosea sp. 01N443 | reverse complement strand
GCGTCGTGACGATCGCGCTGATGTGCCTAAGCAGATCCCGCAGGCCGCCAGCGGCCTCGGCCTGTGCGCGACGCCGGTTGCGCCAGGCCGGCCAACAGGCGTTGTGGTTCCAGACCTTATCGGGTGCGCACGCGATGGCGCAGCACGTCGCCGCGCGAACGGCCGACGTGGTCCGGCGAATGTCAGCTCCCCGCCCCTCTCGGTCGTTGTGCTCGCATGGCAGCCGCCCGGCAACTCGCGCCATTCAGGCCGATGCCATTTCGAATTCACGCGCGAGGAGCCCTGGAGCAACGGGCCTGACCTTCGAGCCGGAAGCTCGTCGGCGACAGCAGCCTGAACGCCGAGGAGACTGTCATCGGTCAAGCCCGGTGTTCATGGTGTTCGCGAAGGATTAAAGTGCCCCTGCGGGGCTGTTGATCCAATGGGACGAAGCAGGCCTGGTCTCCGCTGGTTCGCTCCCGAGGAAAGCCAGGGAGGATCACGCAATGAACCGAAGGATCCGTTTGCATCCGCGCGCCGCGCTTTTGAGGTCCGCGCTCGGCCTTCTCGCCGCGATGGCCGTGACAGGTGTTGCGGCGCCTGTCGCCTCGGCGGAGGACGACGCCCGGAGCATCGTGAAGGGGATGGCGGACTATCTCAGCCGCCAGGAGAACCTGTCCGTGAAGTTCGATGCCGACGTCGAGGTGGTGACGCCTGCCGTTGAGAAGATCCAGTTCAGCGCCTCGGGTGAGGTCACCATGAGCCGCCCGAACAAATTTCGCATCAGCCGGACCGGCGGCTATGCCGATGTCGAACTGATCTCAGACGGTTCAAACGTGACGGTCTTTGACCGCGGCGGCAACCGGTTCGCACAGGTTCCCGCCGTCGGTTCCTTCGACACCGTGGTCGACAAGCTCCGAAACGAAACCCTGCTCGAAATTCCAGGGGCGGACCTTCTTCTGTCGAAGCCCTACGACGCGCTGATGGCCGGGGTGCTGGAGGCCAAGCATCTCGGCCGCGGCATCGTCGGGGGCGTCGAATGCGAACATCTCGCCTTCCGCAATCTCGACACCGACTGGCAGCTCTGGGTCGAGGTCGGTGACCGGCCGCTGCCGTGCAAATACGTCATCACGAGCAAGGCGGTTGGCGCCGCGCCCCAGTACACGCTGCGGCTCAGGGACTGGAAGACCGGCGTCAGCCCGGCACCGGATGCGTTCGCTTTCAAGCCGCCGGAAGGCGCCAGCGGCGTTGCGATCACCCTGCTCAAGGACATTGACGAAATTCCAGCCGGCGTCGTTCCCGGAGGTCAGAAATGAACAAGTCAGCCTTGAAATTCATGTCCCGCGCCGCGCTCGCAGTGCTGGCCGGCGGCGCTGCCCTGCTCTGGAGCGGAGACATCTCCGTTCCATCGGGCGCGTTCACCAGTCAGGCGGAGGCGAGGGTCGGGCGACCGTTGACGCCGATGAGCTATGCCGGCGTGGCCCGCCGGACCACCCGCAGGAGCGCCGCCTACGGGGCCGCCGGAGCCGCGGCGGCTGGGGCGTATTATTACGCCCCAGGCTGCCAGCAGGTCGTGAACTCCTACGGCCAGATCGTCTACCAATGTCCGTAGTCGGCCTGCTCTCCGGAGGCGTATCGATCGCGGCTTCCACCAGGGCGGCGGCTTAGTGATGGCTCGCTTGCTTTCGGTCAATGTGGGCCTGCCACGCGACATTCCGTGGCAGGGCAAGACCGTCCACACCGCCGTTTGGAAAAGTCCGGTTCAGGGCCCGCGCGCGGTACGTCGGCCCAACATCGATGGGGATGGGCAAGGAGACCTTGCCGGGCACGGCGGCGAGCACCGGGCTGTTTTGGTCTACCAATTGGACTCCTATCGCTTTTGGCAAGCTGAGCTGGGCCGGGACGACTTCTCCTATGGACAGTTCGGAGAAAATTTCACGGTCGATGGCTTGCCGGATGGTGAGGTCTGCATTGGCGACCGTTACAGGATCGGCAGCGCCCTGTTCGAAGTGACGCAGCCGCGCGTCACTTGCTACCGGGTCGGTCTTCGCATGAACGAGCCGCAAATGGCCGCGCTGCTGGTGGCGCGTGGCAGGCCCGGTTTCTATCTGCGTGTTCTGGAGGAAGGCCAGGTCGAAGCGGGCGATGAGATCGTCCAGGTCGGAATCGGCGCCGAGCGGATCACCGTCGCCGAGATCGATGCGCTGCTCTATAGGCCCGGTCACCCCAGCAGCCTGATCGAGCGGGCGCTGCGCATCCCCGCACTGAGCGCAGGCTGGCGCGCATCCTTCCAGGCGCTGCTCGCGCAAGAGCAGAGCAGCAGCGCGACGACGGGAAATGCCGGGCTCGCTCCGGTGTCCGGGCCGCCGCCAGCATGGGCGGGTTTCCGCCCGCTGCGGGTGTCGCGCAAGATTCGCGAGAGCGGCGGCGTGATCTCTCTGGCGCTTGAGCCCGTAGATGAACAGCCCCTGACGGCTGCTCTTCCCGGTCAGTTTGTCGTGCTGCGCCTGAGGCCGGCCCCGGTCGCGCCGGCGCTGATGCGCAGCTACTCCTTGTCGGGCGAACCCAGCGACCGCAACTATCGCGTCAGCGTAAAGCGGGAACCGCACGGCGTGGCGGGCACCTATATCGACGAAGCGGTGCAGATTGGCGACGTGCTGGACGTGAGCGCGCCACGAGGCAACTTCACGCTTCGGTTGGACGATAGCCCCGTTGTCCTCCTGAGTGCGGGGGTGGGGGCGACTCCCGTCCTGTCGATGCTCCACGCATTGGCGGCCGAAGCATCGCCACGGGACGTCTGGTGGCTGCACGGGGCCCGCCGCGGCCGTGAGCACCCTTTTGCTCAGGAGACCCGAACCCTGCTCGAAGCCCTGGCCCACGGCCACCGCCACATACGCTACAGCGCGCCCGATCCCGAGGACCGGCCGGGCGTGGATTTCGATGCTTATGGACGTTTGGACATCGGGGTGCTTCGGGATCTGGACGTCCCGCGCAATGCCGACTTCTTTATCTGCGGGCCGTCGGCCTTCATGAGCGACCTGACCGCAGGCCTTGCAGCCTGGGGCATCGCCGAAGACCGTATCCATACTGAGCGGTTCGGCGCAGGTCCGTCGAATAACCCGGGGATCGCCGCCTCGCCGCAGCGGCCGCCGCACTTGCCGCCGCACCTGCCTCCTGGGCCTTCCGCCGCGGGGCCGATGGTTTCGTTCGCCCGGAGCGGCTTGAGCGTCCCTTGGGGGCCGGCGTTTCAGAGCCTTCTGGAGCTTGCCGAAGCCTGCGACATCCCCACGCGGTGGTCTTGCCGAACGGGGGTCTGCCACTCCTGCGAAACCGGGCTTGTGGCTGGGAAAGTGGCCTACCGGCCCGAGCCGATCGATCCACCAGCCGGCGTCAATGTGCTGATCTGCTGTTCCCAGCCTCTGGGCGATGTCGTCATCGATCTGTGACGGAACTGAGTATCCGCTTTCCGATCTTGGCCGGGCGGCAAAGATTGGGTGCTCGTCACCAGGGCTATCGGCAGTCGGGATGAACGGGATCTCCCGGGCCGCGCGCAATCAGGGCGCGCGGCGCGACGACCATGCTGGATCATCTGTGATTGCATCGGCTTTGCCCCGAAAACCGCAATCCACTTTTCGGGCCGATGCTTTGTCTTTGCATCGGCTTTGCCCGAAAACCGTAATCCACTTTTCGGGCCGATGCTTCAGGCAGCCTGGCTTGTGCTCAAACTGGCCATCTCGATKGTGTCTTTGACGATCTGTCTGATCTCGTCGCCGGAGAGCGTGTCCTGCTCCCGGAAACGCGCGGAGAGTGCATCCAGGGCAGGCTCATGGGCGCGCAGCAGCGTGAGAGCCGCCGCGTAGCATTCGCGCAGCAGTTCTTCGACTTCGTCATCGACGCGCTGCTTTGAATTCTCCGAGATCGGTCGGGCCGAAAACGCGCTGCCGCCGTCGACACGGCTGGCCATCGTCGAGCCCATGCCAAAGCGGGTGATCATATCACGGGCTATCTTGGTCGCCTCGTGGATGTCCGCGGCAGCCCCGCTCGTGATGGCGTCATCGCCAAACTTGATTTCCTCGGCAGCCCGGCCCGCCATCGTGACGATCAGTTCGGCCTTCAGCTTCGACTTGCGGAGCAGCACACGGTCCTTCAGCGGCAGCATGGCGATATGCCCAAGCGAGCGTCCGCGGGGAGCCACGGTGCCTTTGTGGATCGGGTCGCATTCCGGCTGCAGGACGTTGGCCAATGCGTGCCCTGCTTCATGCACGATGATCGTTTCCATCTCGCCCGGATCGATCATCAGGCCGTGGCGCTGGTCGCCGCCGAGCAGTTTGGCGTCACGCGCGTCCTCGAAATCCGCCATCCTGACCTGATGGTCGCCGCGCTTGCCGGCACGCAATGCAGCCTCATTCACCAGGGTCGCCAGATCGGCTCCCGAGAAACCGGGTGTTCCGCGTGCGACCGTCGCGAAATCGACGTCTGCGGCGATCTCGACGTCGCGCGCCGAAACCAAGAGGATCCGCTCACGGGCCATCTGGTCGGGTGCCGGCACAGTGATGTGCAGATCAAAGCGGCCGGCCCTCACCAGCGCCGGGTCGAGAACATCAATGCGGTTGGTCGCGCCAATGATGACGATGCCCGCGGAGGACCCGAGCCCGTCAAGCTGCGTCAGCAGCTCGTTGAGCGTGTTGGCGGAATCGTTTTCCACCGAGCTCGAGCCATCGGAGCGCCGCTTTCCCACCGAGTCGATCTCGTCGATGAAGAGAATGCAGGGAGCGCGTTTGCGCAGCTGTTTGAAGATCGATCGCACGCGAGCGGCGCCGACACCGGCAAACATCTCCTGGAAAGCAGAGCCGGAGACCGAAAGAAAGGGAACGCCGGCCTCGCCCGCCACCGCCTTGGCCAGGAGAGTCTTGCCGTTGCCTGGATCACCTTCGAGCAGAACCCCGCTCCTTGCCCGAGCACCAACGGCTTCGAACTTCGACGGGTCCTTCAGATAAACCACGATGTCCCGGAGAGCCTGCTTGCCCTCGTCAGCTCCCGCGACGTGATCGAACCGGGTGAACGATTTTGGGTCGCCAGGTTTGATGAACTCACCGATCTTCGACTTGCTGCGGACAGTGCGGAGCAACCAGACGGCCATTCCGACGATCAGGGCCAGCACCAGGACTTGCGCCACCAGCCCGAAAATTCCCAATGACAGGCTGAGCGCACTGACCTCGGGACTGCCGAATTCCACGTCCGTGCCGCTCTTTGCCAAATCTATCGCCCAGGCCTGAGACACCGGCGTCCGAATGACGGCCGTGCGCCCATCCATCGTCGTCACCCGCGCCTGGCGATCATCGAGGAGCCGGACGCTCTTCAGCTGACCGGCCTCGGCGAGCTTCAGCGTCTCGGCAAACGAGATCTCGGCTGGTCGATGGTCGGGGGCCGCCGATGCGAGCACCGGCGTGCCCAGCACGAGCGCGAGGGTGAGGACGCGGAGAAGATGAAGCATGTGAGCCCGGACTT
>NZ_JBFTRC010000280.1:0-5503 GCF_056399325.1 Allobosea sp. 01N443 | reverse complement strand
CCTCACAGACTTCGTTGTCGCCTACAATTTCGGCCGCCGGCTGAAGACCCTTAGGGGGCTCACACCCTACGAGTTCATCTGCAAATGCTGGACTTCAGAGCCAGAACGATTCAGGCTCGATCCAATCCATCAAATGCCGGGACTGAACACCTAAGGCCTCGGACACATAACCAGTAACCGAAGGTTGCGGCGACGGGGGCRCCAAGGCCGCCTAGGTGCTCGATAACCGGCACTCTCCCGTTTACTGTCCTACGCACGATCCGCGGCTCTGTTGGCCAACGCCTGGGGGGAAGTCGAACTTACTCGGTAAGCTCGCTGGTAGAATTTTGAGGAACGACAGGCGTGTCAGCGTCGGCCTGCGCCGGCTTGAAAATGGACAAGGGCTTGAGATCCCTCGATCGCAGACTGTTGGCTCGGCGGGTCTTGATCTGCCTGCTGCTATTGCTCCCGGTACGGTCGTGACCCTTGCTCCGGGCATGACCGCGACAATACCCACCGGTTTCGCCATCGCCTTACCCAAGGGCTACGAGGCCCAAATCCGGCCTCGTTCGGGACTCGCCGCCAAATTTGGCGTCACAGTTCTCAATTCACCGGGGACCGTGGACGCAGACTATCGAGGCGAGATCAAAGTCATTCTGATCAATCACGGAAAGGCACCATTTTTAATCCAGCGTGCCGACCGCATCGCTCAGATGGTAGTGGCGCCGGTCAGCGGCGTTGCGTTTGTCGAAAGGGCGACGCTCGATGAAACTGAGCGTGGCTACGGCGGCCATGGCTCAACCAGCCGCTAAACCTAGCGAAGACCACGCTTCAGCGCTGGGCGCTCGGGGGGCCGGAGATCGGTCGCCCGCGTTGCCACGGCTGAGCCCGGTCCATGAGGAACAAGCGCTCATCGTCCCAGTGCCTTGCGGGCGTCGTTGACCGCATCGAGACACTCGTCGAATTCGCCCTCCTGTTCTTCGCGCCGCGCGACGCGCAACGCCGTCTCCAGTTTGCGCAGGGTGGCCGCCGGCGGCTTCCTGGCGATCTCGGCCTGGATCATGACGATGCCGTTCGTGCATTCCGACCTGTCATCGGCCATTGCGGGATCGGCACCAGGGTCAGGACGGAGGTGAGAGCGAGCATGCGCATGGCTTGCCTCCGTCACTTCACGATGAAGGTGCCGGTCATCCCCTGAGCCTCCAGGCCCTGGATATACCAGGGGTACTCGCCCGGCCGGATCGCCACGAACTCGACATGGATCGTGCCCTGGTCGTCGAACTCGAGATGATGAGGCGCACCCTGCATGTGCACTTCGAGATGGTTGATGACGATCTGGTTGATCCAGCTGTTCCGGAAGAACTCCGGTGCGAAGAACTTGTACTCCTTGCCGCCCTTCGCCGTGACGGAGAGGCGGTAGGACTTGCCGGATTCCATCTCGATCTGCTTCTGGGAGACGACGTAGTCGCGGCCTTCGTCATTCCCGAGCACCAGTTCGGGCAGATTTGTCCGGCCCTTCACAAGGTCGGCGGCCGTCGCCTGGCTCAACCCGAGCAGGCCCGCCAGCAAGAACCACAGCAGATGCATCTCATCCTCCCCGTTCTTGTTGCTTTGGAATAACCTGGGATCAGTCGACCTTCGTTGGATCGTCGCTCGCGCCATCAGATATTCGATCGCGGGTCTCTCCGTCTTTGCCGGGAGCTGGCGTGATATTGCAGACCGGGCAAGGACTGGCCCGAAGCCTCTCCCTCTGTAATGATACCCAGCAATCGCCAAGGTCGACAGTAACACGGGCGCGGACGTGAAGAAGACAGAACCGCTGCCATCGTCGCTGAGGTGATCGCGATGCCGGAGGCTCGCGTCCGGAGCGTGAAGGCAGTCTTTGTCAGCACCATTCCGTTCTTAGCACAATCGAAGGAGCCGGACATGTCCTGGGTCGCATGCGGAGTGGAAGCAACGGCGTGTGCAACAGCGCGGGCAATGCAGTCTTTCGCGCCGTGCACTTGCGGGAAGCCGGCTGCCTGAGGCGCCCCGATGAAAGCCATCGTTCTTGGCGCGGCTGCGGGAGGTGGTTTTCCGCAATGGAATTGCCGGTGCCGGGTCTGCGCGCTGGCCTGGAGCAGGGATCCCCGCGCGCCCTGGCGGACGCAATCGAGCCTCGCGGTGACGCTCGATGACGAGAGCTGGATCGTTCTGAACGCGTCCCCCGATCTTGGCAGCCAGATCCGGACGACGCCGGCCCTGTGGCCGCGCGCCGAGCGCCAGTCGCCGATCGGCACGGTCATTCTCAGCAGCGCCGAGATCGACCATGTCGCCGGGCTGCTCACGCTGCGCGAGCGGCATCCGTTCGATCTGGTCGCGCTCGCACCGGTCCTTGAGGCGATCGAGGCCAACCCGATCTTCGCCGCCGTGCCGGCGCGTCGCATGATCGCGACGGCCGCGAACCCCATCGCGCTGGCTGGCGGACTGACGGCGGAGCTGTTTCCGGTCCCCGGCAAGGCACCGCTCTATCTCGAGGAGAGCGCATCCCGGCTCGAGTCCGAGGCTGGCGAAGCGGCGGGCATCCGGATCGGCGGCGCAGGGCGCTCGCTTGTCTATATCCCGGGCTGTGCCGCCTTGTCCGACAGCGTTCGTGACGCGGCCGAAAGCGCGGACGTGGTGTTCTTCGACGGCACCCTGTTCACGGATGACGAGATGATCCGCAGCGGCGTCGGCGAAAAGACCGGTCGGAGGATGGGGCATATGCCGATCACGGGCCCTGGCGGCTCGCTGTCCTGGCTCGCCAAGCTGCCTGCGGCGCAAAAGATCTATATCCATCTGAACAACACCAATTCGGCGCTGATCGAGGGGTCGCCGGAGCGTCTCGTGATCGAAGCCGCGGGTATCGCGGTGGCCTATGACGGCATGGAGGTGCGGCTGTGACTGCTTTGCTATCGCCCGAGGAACTGGAACAGCGCCTGCGCGAGGTCGGAGAGGCGCGCTATCACGACAAGCACCCCTTCCACACCAGACTGCATTCCGGACGGTGCACGAAGGGCGAGGTCCAGGCCTGGGCTCTCAACCGCTTCACCTACCAGGCCCATATCCCTGTGAAGGACGCGTTCCTGATCGCCCGGACCCACGACCCCGCGCTCCGCCGGGCCTGGCGCCAGCGTCTCGTCGACCATGATGGCGAGGGGGACGGTGAGGGCGGCATCGAACGCTGGCTCAGGCTCTGCGAAAGCCTGGGCCTGGCACGCGCCGATGTGCAGGCCCATCGCGGCGTGCTGCCGGCGACGCGCTTTGCGGTCGAGGCCTATGTCAATTTCGTGCGCGAGCGCCCGCTGCTCGAAGCCGTCGCGTCCTCCCTGACCGAGCTGTTTTCGCCAAAGGTCATCCGCCACCGCGTCGAAGGCATGCTGGCGCATTACGACTTCGTCAGCCCGGAGAGCCTGAGCTATTTCACCGCCCGCCCGGAACAGGCGCGGCGCGATGTCGAGACCGCGCTTGCCTATGTCACGGCCCATGCCCGCACGCCGGCCGAGCAGGAGGCGGTGATCGCGGCGCTCGAATTCAAATGCGACGTGCTCTGGGCCATGCTGGATGCGCTCCATCACGCCTATGTCGAGCCTGGCCATATTCCGCCCGGCGCCTTCGTGCCGGCGCGCTGATCATCGCGGTCCTGAGCGGCTGAGCCTGCAAAGCTGATTGCTGCGCCGGGCGCCAAGCCTTATCCTGCTGCCTGCGTGGCCTGCTCGACCTGCTATGATGTCAGGGAGATGCGATCGTGAGCGGAAAAGCTTTCGCCGTCTTGCTCTGCCAGGTCATGGCTCTGGTGCTGGCGATCGCGCCATGGCCGGCGCAGGCGCAGGAAACGCCGGTCGATATCCTGTTCGCGCGTCCTCATCTTTCCGGCGTGTCTTCGGGCACGGAGCTGACCTATCGGCTTGAGCGCTTGCCCTCCGACACGAAACGGCTGGGCGAGCCCTTCGGCGACGATATCAAGCTCGTGGTCAGATCCGTTGCAGCCAACGGCAGCCGCAATGTCGACCTGCGCCTGTTCACGGGCGAGCGGGCGCGCGAGCCTATGTCGATTACCGATCTGACCGGCAATCCGGTGCTCGTCATCTTCCTCGATCGGGCAGTGAGCAACATGGCGCAGCTCACCGGTGGAACGACGCCCTATTTCAAGGACCGGCTGCGCGCCGGCCTGCGCGACAAGGCAACAAGCGAGGCCACCAAGGTCGAATTCGAGGGCAAGACGCTGGATGCGACGCGGATCACCGTCAGGCCCTTTGTCGACGATACCAATATCGGGCGGATGCTCGGCTATGAGGACAGCCAGTTCGAGATTCTGGTGGCTGAGGCCGCGCCTGGCATGCTGCTCCAAATGACCTCAAGGTTCGTCAGCACATTGCCGGATGCGCCGAAACTCGAGGAGCGCATCGTCCTGAAATCGGCGAGCGCCCAGCCATGAGCACGGTCGGGACGGCAGGAGCGCGGCACCACGGGTTTCTGACGGCTCTGGCCGGGGGGCTGCTGGCGACGATCCTCGCTGCGGGCAATGGCGGCGCAGCTGAGACGCCGGTCAATGACTATCCGACGGTCGCACGCGCCGATTACATCTTCGGGTGCATGGCCGCGAACGGCCAGACCCGTACGGCGCTGGAGAAATGCTCGTGCTCGATCGACGTGATCGCGTCTGTGCTGCCCTATAGGGCCTATGAGGAAGCCGAGACGATCATGTCCGTGCGCCAGCGCGGCGGTCAGAACGCCTCGATGTTTATCTCCATGCCCTTGATGCGCGAGAAGGTCGCACGCCTGAAGCGGGCACAGATCGAAGGCGAATTGCGCTGCTTCTGATCTGGCGATGTCCCAGCTGCCGGGGCTTCGGACGACCGGTTCAGTAGACCACGACGCTTCGGATCGACTTGCCCTCATGCATCAGGTCGAAGCCGTGATTGATCTCGTCCAGGCTGAGCTTGTGGGTGATCAGGTCGTCGATATTGATCTTCCCCTCCATGTACCAGTCGACGATCTTCGGCACATCGGTGCGCCCGCGCGCGCCGCCGAAGGCCGTGCCCTTCCAGACCCGCCCGGTGACGAGCTGGAACGGCCGGGTCGCGATTTCCTTGCCGGCTTCGGCGACCCCGATGATGATCGATTCACCCCAGCCGCGATGGCAGCATTCCAGCGCCTGGCGCATCACGTTGGTATTGCCGGTCGCGTCGAAGGAGAAATCGGCGCCGCCGCCGGTCAGATCGACGATCGCCTGCACCACCTTGTCGTTGCCGATCTCGGCCGGATTGATGAACCCGGTCATGCCGAATTTCTCGGCCATGGCGCGCTTGCCCGGATTGATGTCGACACCGATGATCTTGTCGGCGCCGACCATGCGGGCGCCCTGGATGACGTTGAGGCCGATACCGCCGAGCCCGAAGACCACGACATTGGCGCCGGGCCAGACCTTGGCGGTGTAGATCACCGCGCCGATCCCCGTCGTCACGCCGCAGCCGATATAGCAGATCTTGTCGAAGGGCAGGGC
>NZ_JBFTRC010000279.1:0-5598 GCF_056399325.1 Allobosea sp. 01N443 | reverse complement strand
TCTCGATCGCCTTCATTTCGATGCGCCCGGCACTCGAGATTTTCCTGACACCGGCGATCGGTCTCACCTGCCATGCGATCATCCTGGTCAGCTGGTTCGGCGGCGTGCGCTATCCCCGCAGCATCCCGGCGGGGCTGGTCGCCATCGCCTTCGGCATGGTCATCGCCTGGGGGTCGGCGCTGCYCGGGCTCGATGTCGGGGGCCTGAGCCTCGCCAAGCTGGGCGCCGCCTTCTCGACCTTCGGTTTCTCGCTGCCGCTGCCGGCAGTCGACCATGTCTTCTCCGGCTTCTCCTATCTCGGCATCATCCTCGTCACGGCGATCCCCTTCGGCATCTATGATCTCGTCGAGGCCATGGACAATGTCGAGAGCGCGGAAGCGGCCGGTGACCATTACCCGACGACGCGGGTACTGACCGCCGACGGCGTCGTCAGCCTGATCGGCTGCCTGATGGGCAACCCCTTCATCAACGCCGTCTATATCGGCCACCCCGGCTGGAAGGCGATGGGCGGGCGCATCGGCTATTCCGCCGCGACCGGGCTGATCGTGATCGTGCTGTGCTGGTTCGGCGTCATCGCCCTGCTGCTGGCGCTGATCCCGCTCGTCGCGATCTCGCCGATCCTGCTCTATATCGGCATGCTGATCGGCGCGCAGGCCTTCCAGACCACGCCGGCAAGCCATGCGCCTGCCATCGTCCTGGCGCTGACGCCGCATCTCGCRGCCTGGGCCAAGGTGCTGATCGACGGGGCACTCGGCGCGGCGGGGACCAATGCGGCTGCTGTCGGCATCGACAAGATGGCCAATATGGGCGTGCTCTATCACGGGCTCGAACTGATGGGCGGTGGCGCGATCCTGTCCGGGCTGGTGCTCGGCGCCATCGCCGTCTTCGTCATCGAGAAGCAGTTCCTCCACGCCGCAGGCTTTGCGGCCGCGGGCGCCGTCCTGACCTATTTCGGCCTGATGCATGGCGAGGCGATCGGCATCGGCAAGGGGTTCGGCGTCACACCCTCGATCAGCCTCGCCTATGCGATCGTCGCGGGCTTCCTCTTCCTCTGCGCGCGCTCGCTCTCCGTCGTGACCGCGGCGAAGACGATGACCACCGAGCCCCGCGGCAAGCTGGAGCCGGCGGAATGAGCGAACCGAAACCCGTCTTCGATGCGGCGCGCCATTGCGATGCGATGGCGCCCGCGCTCGGCCTGGCGATCAGCGAGGAGCAGCGTCCGGTCGTCCTGCAATTCCTGGCAGTGGCGAAGGCCATGTCCGAGATCGTCTTCGCCGCGCCCGTCGACGAGGCCAGCTTCGAGCCGGCCGGCGTGTTCCGCGCCGGGCGCCCGCATGACGGAGAGCCCGCGTGAGCTTCGATGCCTTCGCACCGGCCCACCGTATCGCGGCCGATATCAGGGAGGGCGTGATGACCGCGGAAGCGGTCATCACCGGCTTCCTCCAGCGGATCGAACGCCTGAACCCGGCGATCAATGCCTTCACCGACGTCACCGCCGGGAGGGCCTTGGCGCAGGCACGCGCGACCGATGCCAGCCACGCAGCCGGCGCGCCCCTCGGCCCCCTCGCCGGCGTGCCCTTCGCCGCCAAGAACCTGTTCGACATTGCCGGCCTGCCGACACGGGCCGGCTCGAAGATCAACCGCGAGCGCCCGCCCGCCTCGCGCGATGCCGTGCTGATCGAGCGCCTGACGGAAGCCGGCGCCGTGCTGCTCGGCGGCCTGAACATGGGCGAATACGCCTATGACTTCACCGGCGAGAACGCGCATGACGGCCCCTGCCGCAATCCGCATGACCTCAGCCGCGTGGCCGGAGGTTCATCCTCCGGATCAGGCGCCGCGACGGCCGCGGGGCTCGCCCCGATCTCGCTCGGCTCCGACACGAACGGGTCGATCCGCGTGCCGAGTTCGCTTTGCGGCGTCTTCGGGCTCAAGCCGACCTATGGCCGGCTGCCGCGCACGCGCAGCTTTCCGTTCTGCGACTCGCTCGACCATCTCGGCCCCTTCGCCCGGGACGTGACCGACCTCGCGATGGCCTATGACCTGATGCTGGGCCATGATGCGGGAGATCCGGCCTGTGCGCGACAGGCGGCCGAGGCGACCCTGCCGACGCTGAAGCAGGGCGTCGACGGCCTGCGTATCGCGGTCGCCGGCGGCTATTTCTCGACCGATGGGATGCCCGAAGCGGAAGCTGCCGTCGCCGCAGTCGCGCAGGCGCTGGGTGCGACGCGGGCGCTCGATATCGCCGGAGCGGGCATCGCCCGGGCGGCTGCCTTCCTGATCACCAATGGCGAGAGTTCGGCCTTCCATCTCACGCGGCTGCAGCAGCGCGCCGATGATTTCGACCCGGAGACCCGCGACCGCTTCCTCGCCGGCGCGCTGCAGCCGACGGCCTGGTATCTCCAGGCGCAGCGGGCACGGCGCTGGTTCCATGACGAGATGATGCAGCTGTTTCAAACGGTCGACCTGATCATCGCGCCGGCCACGCCCTGCGTCGCACCGGAAATCGGCAGCAAGACCATGGTGCTGCGGGGCGAGACGGTCGCGCTGCGGCCCAATCTCGGCCTGTTCACCCAACCGATCTCCTGCATCGGCCTGCCGGTCGCAGCCGTGCCGGTCTTCGGGGCCGGCCTGCCGGTCGGCGTGCAGTTGATCGCCCCGCCCTGGCGCGAGGATCTTTGCCTGCGCGCAGCCTATACCGTCGCGCAGGCCGGCGTCGCGACCGCCAGGCAGGCACGGCTGGATGACGCGTGGCGCCCTGAAGCACGAGGATTGAAAGCTGTCTCGGAGGCTCAACCCCTGTGAAGCCAGGAACGCCCGCCCCTCAGGGGGCAGGATGCCGGGCGGATGCGCCTCTCGCGCTCCCTCAGCCCGCCAGTCCGATGATCTGCTGCAGCAGGAGCGAGGTGTCGTTCCGGCGATAGCTGACGATGATGGGGCTGGTGAATCTCTCGTCGAGATCGAGGAACTGGACATCGTCGCGGCCGAAGCGCCGGACCGAGGCCGGAACGACGCAAATCCCGACGCCCGAGGYGACCAGGCCGAGCGCGGTCTGCACGTCCCGGACCTCCATGCCGATGCGCGGCCTGACCCCCGCCTCGCGATAGAAGGACAGGACCTGATCGGCATAGCTCGGCCGGGGCGCCTTCGGATACAGGATCAGAGGTTCCGCCTCGAGATCGGCCAGCTTCGGCTTCCGGCCGCTTGCCAGCAGCGCATGGGCCCCGCCGACCGCCACGCATAATCCTTCCTCGCGTAGCACCTTTCGCACCAGCATGTCGTCATCGAAGCGCAGGCGTCCGAAGCCGACATCGATGCGACCGTCCTTCAGGGCCGAGATCTGCTCCAGCGTCGTCATCTCGAGGAGCTGGACCTCGACATCCGGCACCAGGATGCGAAAATCGCGGATCAGTTGCGGCAGCGTGTCGTAGAGCGTCGAGGCGACGAAGCCGACATTGAACTGCAGCACCAGGCGCTTGCCGATGCGCGTCGTCATGGCGCTCATCTCCTCGACGCGCTGCAGCACCTGTTGCCCCTGCTCGAAGAGATAGCGCCCGGCCTCGGTCATCGTGATCGGCCGGCCACGATCGAGCAGGCTCACGCCAAGCTCCTCCTCCAGCTGCTGAATCTGCCGGCTCAGCGGCGGCTGGGCGATATGGAGCTTCTCGGCGGCGCGGCTGAACGAGCCTTCGGCGGCGACGGTCGTGAAATAGCGCAGATGACGCAGATCCATCGCTGCCTGCTCCTCCCGCTCTCCGATCGATGCAGGGCGGCTGCACCCCGGAGACCGCCATCGCGGCGGTTGTCACATGCTCGCGGGCGACTGCCCGGCTTCCCCACCGCATCGGCAGGGAAGCGGGCTTCCATACCGTAGGGGTATTAATTTACACCAAAACGATCCTGTCCAGCGACACCATGCCTGCCTAGCCTGACAAGCAGGGAAGAAGCGTTCGCGCAGGAGGAACACTCCGCCGCGAACCTGAGCTGGCCGTCAGAGCCGCCGGAGAGCCATGTCTGAGACCGAACCGTTGCGGCCCGCGCCAGCGCGGCTTGCGAAACGCGCGCCGGCTGCCCTGTCGGGGCGCCGCGGCCGAAGCCGGCGAGCCTGATCATGCCCTATCTCGAAACCGGACCGGGCCTGCGCCTGTTCTACACGGTCACCGGGCCGGGCTCCGCGCCGGCCCTGGTCTTCTCGAATTCGCTCGGCACCACGCATCGGATGTGGGACGCCATCGCCAGCGAGCTCTCGGCCGAATATCGCTGCGTGCGTTACGACACGCGCGGCCATGGCGGCTCGAACCACGGCCCCTCGCCCTTCGAGATCGCCGATCTTGCCGATGATCTCGCCGCCCTGCTCGATCATCTCGACCTGACGCGCGCCCATGTCGCCGGCCTCTCGCTTGGCGGGATGATCGGCCAGGCCTTTGCCGCGCGGCACCCGGCGCGTCTGGCCGGCCTGACCCTGATGGCGACGACGGCCTATATGCCGACGCGCGAGGCCTGGGAGGAGCGTGCCGGGCTGGTGCGGCGCGACGGCACGCGAGCGATCCTCGCGGCCACGATGGAGCGCTGGTTCACGCCGGGCTTCCGCGACGCCCATCGCAGCGCCACGGACGCGGTGGCTGGCGAATTCGCCGCCATCGACCGGGACGGCTACGCCGCCTGCTGCGAGGCGATCGGCCGGATGGATCTGCGCCCGCTGCTGCACCGGGTGATTGCTCCCACGACCGTGATCGCCGGCCGCGAGGATCCCGCGACGCCGCTCGCGATGGCTGAAGCCCTGTACACGGGCATCGCCGGCTCACGCCTCGTCGTGCTCTCGCCCGCAGCCCATCTGCTCGCCATCGAGCAGGCCGAGCGCGTCGCTGCCGAGCTACGGCGCGATCTTTCCCGTTCATACCCACAAAAAACACAGATCTGAGGAACGCCCATGTCCAGTCCACCCGCCGGCACACAAGACATCAAGGACATCATCGATGCAGGTTCGATGACGGGCCGCAGATGGGCCGTGGTCGCACTCTGCTTCGTCATCGCCCTGCTCGACGGCTTCGACACCCAGTCGATCGCCTTCATCGGACCCGCGATCGCGCAGGATTTCGGCATGAAGGCCGCCGACCTGACCTGGGTCATCACCGCCAGCACGATCGGCATGACGCTCGGTGCGATCGGCCTCGGCAGCTTCGGGGACCGCTATGGCCGGCGCAAGGCGATCCTGATCGCCATCTTCCTATTCGGGGTGTTCTCCCTGATGGGCGCCTACGCGACATCGCCGACGCAGATCATCGTACTGCGCTTCCTGATCGGCCTCGGCATGGGCGGGGCCACGCCCTCGCTCCTGGCGCTGGCGGGTGAATACAGCCCCGCTTCCCGGCGCGGCACGATGATCACCGGGGTGCTGCTCGGCCTGCCGGCCGGCGCCATGCTCGGCGGCCTGATCGCGGCGAGCTGGCTGCCGATCCTGGGCTGGCGCGGGATTTTCCTGGTCGGAGGCCTCCTGCCGCTCGGGCTGATGGTCATCACCTATTTCCTCCTGCCGGAATCGCCCGCCTATCTCGTCTCGCGCAAGCAGAACGACAGGCAGGACGAGGCCCGCCGCCTGCT
>NZ_JBFTRC010000278.1:0-5625 GCF_056399325.1 Allobosea sp. 01N443 | reverse complement strand
GTGGTGGCCAGGGACCGCTCGACCTTCAGGGCGTCGGCCGACAGGTCCCGCAGGGTGCGCTGCCGCAGGGCGGACCGCGTGGCGGACCGAGCGTCGCGGCGACGGGCGCGGCGCCGAGCCCCAAGGACAGCTATGACACGGCCTATGCCTATGTCCTGCGCAAGGAATACGAGCAGGCCGAAATGGGCTTTCGTCAGTTCCTGCAGAGCTATCCGCGTGATCGGCTTGCCGCCGACGCCACCTTCTGGCTCGGCGAGAGCTATTTCCAGCGCCAGCGCTATCGCGAGGCTGCCGAGCAATTCCTGAAGATCTCGCGTGACTATCCGCGCGCCGGCAAGGGTGCCGACAGCCTGCTCAAGCTCGGCATGTCGCTGAATGGGCTTGGCGCGCGCGACCAGGCCTGCGCAACCTATGCCAAGGTCGGCGTCGACTATCCTTCCGCTTCCAATGCCGTGCGGCAGGGTGTCGAGCGCGAACGGCGCCGCGCTCGCTGCGCTTGAGCGCGCTGGCTTCCAGCGATCCTGAGCATCTTCCGGTTTCAGCCGGCGAGGCGGCTGCGCTCTTCGCCGGGCTCGCGGGTGAAACGCGCCTGCTGATTGCGGTCTCGGGCGGCCCAGATTCCGTTGCCCTGCTTTCCCTGTTGCACGATTGGGCGCAGCAGCCCGCTAGGCCCGCGCTTCATGCCGCGACGGTYGATCACGGCCTGCGCGAGACGTCCTCGAGCGAAGCTGAAGCCGTCGGCGCGCTCTGCTCCGGGCTGAGGGTTCCCCATGTGATCCYGCGTTGGGCAGGGCCGAAACCTGCGACGGGCATCCAGCAACGGGCACGAGAGGCGCGCTATGCCCTGCTGGCGGCACATGCGGAGGCTCTCGGTGGTGCAGTGCTGGTCACGGCGCACACGCTCGACGACCAGGCCGAGACGCTGCTGATGCGGATGGCGCGCGGTTCCGGGCCGAGCGGGCTCGCCGGTATGCGAGCCAAGGTGCGCAAGGGTGGCACGGTGCTGGCACGTCCGCTGCTTGCCGTACAGAAAGCGCGTCTCATCGCGACCGCTGAGGCGAGGGGGCTTTCCTACATTCGTGACCCGAGCAATGCCGATCCGCGGTTCGAGCGCGCGCGTTGGCGGACCCTGATGCCGATGCTGGCCGACGAGGGGCTCACAGCCGAACGTCTGGCGGTCCTGGCTGCGAGGCTGGCGCGCATGGATGCGGCGATAGAGCACCACGTCGCCCTGCTGCTGCCGTCGCTCATATTCGCAGGGGAGGGGACCGGGGTGACGCGGCTGCGCTTCGGCGCGTTGGTCGATCTTCCCGAGGAAATTGCCCTGCGGGTTATGGCCGAGGCGCTCGCCCTGGTGCCTGGATCGAACGCTGAACTGTCGCGGCTCGAGCGGCTGGAAGGCTGCGTGTTCACGCTTCTGGAGGCGGCACGGCGGGGCACGGCCATGACGCGGACACTATCGGGGTGTGTACTTGCGCTCGATCGGGACGGTGTCCTGACGCTGGCGCCGGAACCGGCGCGCAGACGGGGCGTTCACCCTGCGTCGCGATGAGCCTGGTTCAAATCTGCTGTTTCCCTTGGCAAGGGGCTTTGCCGCTCCTAGATTAACGCCTGAAACCCTTGGCCCTTTCCGGTTGGACCGGGCGGCCCGATCGGACAGAGAATGAATCCGAACTTCCGTAATTTTGCCCTCTGGGTGGTGATTTTCCTGCTGGTTCTGGCGCTCGTGACGCTGTTCCAGAGCCCGAGCCAACGCACCAGCACCAATGAAATCCCCTATAGCCAGCTCATCAACGAGAGCGAAGCCGGGCGGATTTCCAATGTCGTGGTCGCAGGCCAGGAGATTTCGGGCACGTTTTCGGACGGCCGCAGCTTCGTCACCTACGCTCCCTATGGCGACCCGGCTCTGCTGAAGACGCTGGCGCAGAAGGGGGTCCAGGTCTCGGCGCGTGCTCCGTCGGAGGGCACGCCCTGGTTCATGGCGCTGCTCGTCAATTCATTGCCCTTCGTCATCTTCATCGGCCTGTGGATCTTCATGTCCCGGCAGATGCAGAATGGTGCTGGTCGCGCCATGGGCTTCGGCAAGTCCAAGGCCAAGCTGCTGACCGAGGCGCATGGTCGCGTCACCTTCGAGGATGTCGCGGGCATCGACGAGGCCAAGGAGGATCTGCAGGAGATCGTCGAATTCCTGCGCGATCCCCAGAAGTTCCAGCGGCTCGGTGGGCGCATCCCGCGCGGCGTGCTGCTCGTCGGTCCTCCCGGCACCGGCAAGACGCTGACGGCGCGTGCCGTCGCCGGCGAAGCCAATGTGCCGTTCTTCACGATCTCGGGTTCTGATTTCGTCGAGATGTTCGTCGGCGTCGGCGCGAGCCGCGTGCGCGACATGTTCGAGCAGGCCAAGAAGAACGCGCCCTGCATCATCTTCATCGACGAAATCGATGCGGTCGGTCGTCACCGCGGCGCCGGYMTCGGCGGCGGCAAYGACGAGCGCGAGCAGACCCTGAACCAGCTGCTSGTCGAGATGGACGGCTTCGAGGCGAATGAGGGTGTGATCATCATCGCCGCCACGAACCGCCCGGACGTGCTCGATCCGGCGCTGTTGCGCCCCGGTCGCTTCGATCGCCAGATCGTCGTGCCGAATCCCGACGTCGCCGGCCGCGAGAAGATCCTGCGCGTGCACGTCCGCAAGGTGCCGATGGCTCCCGATGTCGATCTCAAGATCCTGGCGCGCGGAACACCTGGCTTCTCGGGYGCCGATCTGATGAACCTCGTCAACGAGGCGGCGCTGCTGGCGGCTCGCCGCGGCAAGYGCATGGTCACCCATGCCGAGTTCGAGGATGCCAAGGACAAGGTCATGATGGGCGCCGAGCGCAAATCCATGGCGATGTCCGAGGAAGAGAAGAAGCTGACCGCCTATCATGAGGCCGGCCACGCCATCGTGGGCTTGTATGTCCCCGCCGGCATCCCGGTCCACAAGGCGACGATCATCCCGCGCGGTCGCGCGCTCGGCATGGTGAAGTTCCTGCCGGAGGGTGATCGCTATTCGATGAAGTTCAAGGAGTTCACCTCGCAGCTCGCGGTGGCCATGGGCGGTCGCGTTGCGGAGGAGATCACCTTCGGCAAGGAGAACATCACCTCGGGCGCCACCGGCGACATCCAGCAGGCGACCAAGATGGCCAAGGCCATGGTAACGCAGATGGGCTATTCCGATGAACTCGGCCTGGTCGCCTATGGCGACAACCAGGAAGAGGTTTTCTTGGGCATGTCGATGGGCCGGACCCAGAGCGTGTCGGAAGCGACCGCGCAGAAGATCGATAGCGAAGTGCGCAAGCTCGTCCACCAGGGCTATCTGGACGCCAAGAAGATCCTCAACGAACACCATGAGGAATTCGTCCACGTGGCCGAGGCGCTGCTCGAGTTCGAGACGCTGACCGGCGACGAGATCCGCGATCTGATCGCCGGCAAGCGCCCGACCCGCGATGCTGACGATACGCCGTCGGCGCCGCGCGGCTCGGCGGTGCCGAGTGCCGGCCGCGGCCGTAAGCGCGACGAGCCTGACGCTGGTCTGGAGCCGCAGCCGCTGGTCTGAACGGCCTCGGTCGGACCTGACACATGAAGGCGGCCATATTGGCCGCCTTTTTCTTTGCCTGCGATCAATGGTTAGGTGGGGCTGTTGCGTGTGACCGAGTTGGGGACGAGACCCGCGCGGTCGTTCCCGTCTTCGTTCCGGCGGCGTTGCCCATGATAAAATTCGTCATAAAACGTGACAAGGCGGAACGCATGTCCCGCTATAGAAGAACTCAACAGGGCCGGGAGCGGGCTGGTTGCAACCGCGCCCCGGTTGTCCGCGAAGCTCCCATCATGGCCGCCATCTGGATCGACTGGATATGACGCGCAAATATTTTGGAACCGACGGCATCCGCGGCCGCGCCAATGGCGTGATCACGCCCGATCTGGCGCTCAGGGTCGGCCAGGCAACCGGTATCGCGTTTCGGCGCGGCGAGTACCGCCACCGCGTGGTGATCGGCAAGGATACGCGGCTCTCGGGCTACATGATCGAGACGGCGCTGATCGCCGGCTTCACCTCGGTCGGCATGGATGTGCTGCAGCTCGGTCCGATGCCGACGCCGGCGGTCGCGATGCTGACGCGCTCGATGCGCGCGGATCTCGGCGTGATGATCTCGGCGTCGCACAATCCCTATGAGGATAACGGCATCAAGCTGTTCGGTCCCGACGGCTACAAGCTCAATGACGAGGTCGAGAGCGAGATCGCCGCCCTGATCGATTCCGATCTCGGAGCGCAGCTTTCGGAGGCTGCGATGCTTGGCCGTGCCAAGCGCATCGACAGCGCCCATGCGCGCTATATCGAATTCGCCAAACGCACCTTGCCGCGCAACATGAATCTCGACGGGCTGCGCATCGTCGTCGATTGCGCCAACGGCGCCGCCTACAAGGTTGCGCCCGAGGCGCTCTGGGAGCTCGGGGCCGAGGTCATCGCCATCGGGGTCGAGCCGGACGGCTTTAACATCAACAAGGATGTCGGTTCGACCAAGCCGGATGCCTTGGCTCAGAAGGTGCGCGAGCTGCGCGCCGATATCGGCATCGCCCTTGATGGCGACGCTGATCGCGTGCTGATCATCGACGAGCAGGGACATGCCGTCGATGGCGACCAGCTGATGGCCGTAATTGCGCGCAGCTGGCAGGAGGACGGTCGTCTCTCGGCGCCTGGCATCGTCGCGACCGTGATGTCGAATCTCGGGCTGGAGCGTTATCTCGCAGGACTCGGCCTGAGTCTTGAGCGCACCGCTGTGGGCGACCGTTATGTGCTCGAGCATATGCGGGCGAACGGCTTCAACCTTGGCGGCGAGCAATCCGGCCATATCATCCTCTCCGACTATGCGACGACCGGAGACGGGCTCGTGGCGGCRCTGCAGCTGCTCGCGGTGGTGAAGCGGATGGACAAGCCGGTCTCGGAAGTCTGCCACTGCTTCGAGCCGCTGCCGCAGATCCTCAAGAACGTGCGCTACAAGCAGGGCCAGCCCCTGACGGAGAAGCCGGTCGTCAACGCGATCGAGGCCGCCAGGCAAATGCTCGGGGATAGCGGGCGTCTCGTCATTCGTCCGTCAGGCACTGAGCCGGTGATCAGGGTGATGGCCGAAGGCGATGACCGCGACCTGGTGATGCGCGCTGTCGATGACATCGTCGATGCGGTGACCAAGGCCGCAGCCTGACGTAGCCGGCGGGCTGCGTTTTCGGTCAAGGATCATCCTGAAGCTAGGGCAGGTCCCTGTGCATTCCACCTTGAGAATGCACAGAGTTTGCTCGTTTGCACGAGATTTCGTGGTTAAGCGGTAAGGTTAAGCGTCGTTTAAGGAATTCGTGCCAGGGTCCTTCCCGTCGGTAACACGCGCGAGCTGAGTATCGCGTCGCGCAAACTCGAGGGACTCTGCCATGGGCAGCCTGAAAATTCTCGCGCTGGCGGGCGCCATGGCCTTCGGAGGCTCCGCAGTGGCCTCTGCTGCCGACCTCGCCCCTCTGCTGCCTCCACCGCCTGAGCCTGTTGCCCTGCGCGGGACGATTGGGTCCGGTTGGTATTTGCGCGGTGATGTAGGTGTCGGTTTGCAG
>NZ_JBFTRC010000277.1:0-5698 GCF_056399325.1 Allobosea sp. 01N443 | reverse complement strand
CGACAACGTCAAATAGCGTTTCGACGTATACCAGGGTTTCATCATCGCGGATCTGAACCTCAGCGAGAGGTTTTTCATCACCGTTCTCAACCCACCAATCGTAGGGCAGTCTTTTTCCCGGACTGAATTGATAAATCGGCGAGAATGCCTTCAATCGGTCGATAGCAGCGCGACCGATCACCGCGTCGGAAGCATCCGCATCAAGGCAGACGAGTTCTCCAGAGTGGTGATATCCTCCGATCGCACTCATTGCGATACCTCCTCCCGTGTAGAATGCGGAAGCACGGCGCGTGCCGATGTAAGGTAATTCTTCACTGATCCAAGGTTCATCGAGAATGAGCGCTTCGAAATCGTGCATGGGCAATGTCAATCCTGGTAGGGGCGATGCTTATTGTATTCTACAATTTGGGATCGCCAAGAGATGCGCTCTTTTACTGGGGTTATGAACACCCTCAGCGAGCGTGCTGCAGCCTGAAATCAAGCCATAGCGTGTCGAGACAGGCTCGACATACCAGATGCTGTGTTTTCAGCTTCGGATTTGATTCGCATAAGGATGATTATGGAACCAATCCGGATCGGATTTCGATTTGTTTCGCCTTAGCCAGGCAGACCCGCCTGCGTCGGGGTAGACGGGACGAGGTTCCGCAAATTGCAGCAAATCCGGCCTCAACGGCCGCTAACCTCCTGATATAACGTGATCTTAACTGCAAAACGCTAAGGCGAGATAATTGCGTTTCGACCACGGCACGGCCGGGGCATCCAGCGAAGTCCGAGTGCAGTTCCTTAGGCGAGATAAATGCGAGCGCCGCTTGAATCACAGGCGCGATAAAGCTGGAATACCTTAGGCGAATTTATTTCGAATGGTGACCTGATCGGCGCCACGGAATGCGGGTTGGAAATTGCGATCGCTTAGGCGAAATAAATTACTGAGACGACGCTGCGGCATTTTTCGCGCCTTGGGAAAATCGCCGTTGAAGGCTGTCGGAAATAATCCAATTTTTTAGGCGAAATAATTCGCTCACTGACTTGTCAGGGTCGGAGCGCACCCGCTAAAATGAGCATCGAATTCAGACGCTATGCGTCACCCAGGACTTGCAATGACCGTTTTTCAATATCAGTGGGGCACCGAGCGTCCGCGTTCGCGCGGTGACCGACAGGACCGCTACCTTGGCGCATATGCCGAGGCGGGTCTGGCGCGCATTCTCGCGGAGAATGAGGCTCGGCTGGCCCGGTTTCAGAGCGACCTTGATGTGATCAAGCGCGATCGGGAGATCGTGCGCCTGTCGACGCCGGGTGGCCGCTATAACAGCGAGGTTGCGGCGACGGTTGCGGCGCAGTTTGGCGTCGTGTCGATGGGAGAACCCGTAAAGCGCGGTCGCGGACGTCCCGTGAAGTATGGCCCGCATGATCCGCGCCCGGCGCGGCCGAGTCGCGCGATGACGCCTGCCGGTCGTTTGAGGGCCGCAGCCATGGTGCATACCCGCAAGAAGCGCGGCGGTGTGCGGCAGGAGTCTGGCACAGTCTCCCCCGTCACCGCCTCCCCTGCCCGTTCTGTTGCGCCGAAGGCGGCAGCCGAGATCGGTCGCGAGTTGCTGAGCGGGACGATCGCGGCACAGCAGGATGTCGTCGCTCCGATCGAGGTCGACGTGGTCGTCGCGGAGGGCTCGCTGATTGCGGAACCGGTGGCGAAGGCTCCGTCCTTCGACCTGGCTGCGATCGCGGCTCGTCAGCAGAGCAGCATGGAATCGGCGCTGCGTGAACTGACGTCTGAGGGCGATTTGTCCGAGGATGCCATCCTGCTGCGCAGCATGTTCATGAGCAGCCACAAGGCGCAGACGCAACATCATCGCCGCCGGGTACGTGGCGAGGATGGTGTTGCCCGTCTTGATTACGACTTCACGGACGCCATGGATGAAACCAAGGCGCCGTCCGAGGTGCGCGAGCGCTTTGCGGGTTTCGGTCTGGTGACTGATCCGGCATCTGGGGAGTTCTCGGAAGAGGAGCTTCAGCTTTGGATGAAGCGCGCGATCTTCAACGGCGTTGATTTTCCCGCGAAGGATTTTGATCGGTATCTGCGGGATCACAAGGGCGCCAAGAGGTTCTACGCGTCGTTGAAGATTCATGTCGACCCCGTGATCGATCGCGAGCGGATGCGCGTTCTTGTCTGGCCGTCGATCGAGCGACGTCTGGATTTTGTCGAGCAAACMCATGATCGGTTTGCGCGGGGAAAGATTGACCTCGACACGGCGATGGTTCGCGTGGCGAACTTCGATTTCCTCGAGCTCGATACCATTCGGTACGGAGCGCATAATGTTTATCGTGAGATTGTCGATGCCATGCGCTGGTTCGAGGGTTTCTCGCGATTGGATATCGCGGAATGGTCGGGGCATAATCCCTCAAAGGTGCCGTCGTGCCGGTCGATTTATGGCTTTCCGGATTGGACGTTTCCGGAGCGTCTTCATGACGAGATCGGCAACGGGAATATGCTCTTGGAGGAGGTCGATGCGGAGTATGTGATTCCGAGCATGAAGGAGTTGGTCGACTTCGCTTCGATCGACACGGAGGTCATGATTGCGAACCTTCGGGATCGCACCGACGTCGATTACGCGGATATCGAACTCTAAGGGGTTTCGCAGATCGCGCATGAAAAAGGGCGGCTGCCGTGAGGCGAGCCGCCCTTCCCTATTTGCTGGTAGCCCAGAGGCTGCCGTCCCGCTCGATGAGGCGTTTGTGCACGCGCTCGGTGAGGACCTTATATCCGTGGTCCCAGTTCGCGATGGCGTACTGATTGCGGCGCACGATCATCTCGTAGAGGTCTATTTCGGTTCGATAGCTGTGGGGCGGCGTCCTGGTGCAGATGTGATCCGCCAGACGCTCGAGGTCTCTGTCGACCTTGGTCCGCTTTTTGGTCCAGGCCGGATTGGGCTTGCCGAAGGCTTTCGGGTCGAACGCGGTCTGGCCTATCATGGCGAACGTCCATTTTCTGGGGTTTCAACCCTCTTGGGTTCGCCCAAATTTCGATGTTGATCGAAGTGCGAGATCGGATTGATCGACCTCGCATTGGGCTGCTCCAGAACGGACGTCAGCGTTTACTCTCCAATCTCGTCCCGGAAATGGTCGAGGAGGTCCCGTCCGAGTAACGGAGTTCCATCTGTCGTTGCAAAATTGATCAAAACGTAGCCAGCGCCAATTACGCTCGCCTGATAGACAAAGACAAGCTTATGGGGTGGCGATCCATAAAGACCGCGCCTGACGCAAACAATCCACATTTGCTTGCCCGGAACGGTATCCGTGACGTGGCAGTCATTCTTTGATCTATCATACGAACTCAGCCAGTCTCGTACCTTACCGGCGGGCTTGGCATCGCCTTCTGAATTGTGAATTGAAAGCGGTGTCCCGGCAAAGCTCAGTATCGGATGGTTCTTCCACGGCGTTCCACGAGAAAATGGGTCACGTTCGCTAGCTTGTGCCGGAATTAGGAGCACAGCGGCCATGCCTAAACCAAGAACTGCACGCCTCATCTGCCCGTCCACTTAATCACGATTTTCAGAGCAATACGGCAATTTGATTCGCTTGGTTCCGTCAACTGATGTGGGCTGAAACGATCTTCTGGACGCTCTGCATCTGGGGTTCTCCGATATGGACTTGCTGAAAAACGGAAGGATGGGCTTGTGCGAAGCGCGCGGCTGGATTGCTGCGGCTATCGCCGGTTTTGTGTGATGCCGAGGCTGCGGCGCATGGCCCGGGATGTTTCGGGGATCCCGTATGGAAGCATTGCCTGCTTAGTGGGCCCCTTTTGCTTCGCCTTGGCTTCGGCCTTGGCGAGGCGGCGTTTCGACGCCCGGGTTGATCCGTCGTCTGGGGCAACCGCAGCGACACGCTCGGCTGCTGCTGTTGGCGGTGCGGCTGCGAGCCCATGCGCCATAAGGCCGAGCGCTGCTATCCCGATGCGCGAAATCATTCTCGCTCCAATTCCGTGAGGTGTTGGGATGGTGCTGGATGGGATGCGTCAGCAGATCTCGAGGAAGAGCATCCGCTCAGTCACGGCGCTGTTCTCGATCGACTTGATGTCGGCCAGCGCCTCGGTCAGATGAAGGAAGGTGCTCTGGCTGACCTGGACGCCGTTCGCCATTTGGATCGCGTCTGCGAGGTCGAGGTTCGTGAAGCACTCGAACGGAATCTCGACACCGCCACCTTCGCCGTCATGCTCGACCAGGTTGAGAAGGTTGCGCACTTCGGGGTGTTTGGCGCTCAGCGCGTCGTAGACGGCGTGGCGCTGATCGGTGCACTCATTGGTCAGCGCCATGGAGCGGATGCGGCGCTTGCCGTTATTCCGGGCGACGATCGAGAGCGAGAGGCCGTATGCCATCGTTGTCATCCTTCTTGGGATTTCGAAGAAAATCGATTTCGATTCCCAATGCTGGAATGATGGCCTCTCCCCTCCCCTTGGGTTTGATCGCACCGCTCAAAAAGAACCCGCCATTCTGGCGGGTCGAGATGGGGAGGGTCTCTCCTCTAAGGGAGCACGATACTCAATGGGTGTCGTTCCTACCACACGTTGCGTCAGGAACTGGTCACTTGGCTCGGTTAGCGACGGGTTTTGATCGCGTCAATTTTGCGATCGGTCCGAACCTAGTGGTCTCTGCCTGACGGAAGAGTCCTGCTTGGGATTCCCCTCGGTCGGCGCGTATGCGAGTCTGGCGCATGCGCACCGGGGTTTCGATCACCATCACGCCGTCTGATCGCCACCGCCTTGAGGCGGTGGCCAAGGACCGCAACGCCGCCCAGAAGCATGCGTGGCGGGCGCTGATCGTGCTGCTGAGCGCGGACGGCATCGGCACCAACGAGATCATGCGCCGGACCGGCAAATCGAAGACCTGCGTCTGGCGTTGGCAGGAACGGGTGGGCTCTTGCGCGATAAGACCCGGCCCTCCCGGGTCAAGCCGCTCGGACCCGCGGTGGCGGAGCGCGTGGTGGCTCTGACGCTGACCGACCCGCCGGTCGAGGCGACGCACTGGACGGCGGATATGATGGCCAAGGCGGCCGGCATCAGCGCCAGCGCGGTGCGGCGCATCTGGAAGGCGCACGGGCTGCAGCCGCATCGCTGTCGGCAGTTCAAGTTGTCCAACGATCCGAACTTCGTGCCGAAGCTGCGCGACGTGGTCGGCCTCTACGTCGATCCGCCAGCCCACGCCATCGTGCTGTCCGTCGACGAGAAGAGCCAGATCCAGGCGCTCGACCGCACGCAGCCGGGCCTGCCGCTGAAGAAGGGCCGGCTCGGCACCATGACCCACGACTACAAGCGCCACGGCACCACGACCCTGTTCGCCGCGTTGAACGTCCTCGACGGCACCGTCATCGGCCGCAACATGCAGCGCCATCGCCACCAGGAGTTCATCCGCTTCCTCAACGCCATCGAGGCCGAGGTGCCGGCCGGCAAGAGCGTCCACGTGATCCTCGACAACTACGCCGCCCATAAGCACCCGAAGGTCCGCGCATGGCTCAACCGGCACGAAAGGTTCGTCTTCCACTTCACGCCGACCTCATGCTCCTGGCTCAATGCGGTCGAGGGCTTCTTCGCCAAGCTCACCCGACGACGGCTGAAGCGCGGCGTCTTCCGCTCGATCGTCGACCTCCAGGCCGCCATCAATCGCTTCCTGGCCGAGACCAACGCCGATCCCAAGCCCTTCTCCTGGAC
>NZ_JBFTRC010000276.1:0-5715 GCF_056399325.1 Allobosea sp. 01N443 | reverse complement strand
CGCCAACCCAGATCCTGCTTGCGCTCGCCGGCGAGGTCGCCCTGCTGCTCTGGAGCGTGCAGCTGGTGACGGCAGGCGTTTCGGCCGCCTTCGGCAGCCGCTTGCGCGCGTTGCTGGCGACAGGTCTCGACAGTCGCTGGCGGGCCTTCGGCGCGGGTCTCATGGTGACGGCCGGCCTGCAATCCAGCACGGCGACCGCGATGATGATCGCCTCGTTCTCCGGCGCCGGTTTGATCGCGCTGGCGCCGGCCCTGGCGATGATGCTCGGCGCCAATGTCGGGACGACGCTGATCGTCCAGTTCGTCGGCTTCGACACCAGCATGATGGTGCCGCTCCTGCTCCTCGTCGGCTATCTCGGCATGCGCCGCTTCGGCCGGTTGGCCGCCAATGAAATGGCGAAGGCGCTGTTCGGGCTGGGCCTGATGCTGCTGTCGCTTCGCCTGATGCAGGCCACCATGGCGCCGGTCGAGCACTCGCAGGTGCTGCGCGCGGTTCTCGGCGCGCTCTCGGGCGATCCGCTGATCGCCCTGCTCCTGGCCGCGGTGCTCAGCTTTGCCGCCCATTCCTCGCTTGCGGCGATTCTGGTCGTGATGAGCCTTGCCGCGACCGGGGTCGTGGGAACCCAGACCATGCTGGCGATGGTGATGGGCTGCAATCTCGGCACGGCGCTCAATCCCCTGGTTCAGGCCATGAACGGGAATGCCGCGGCCAGGCGCGTGCCGGTGGGCAACCTCGCCAACCGCATCCTGGGCTGCACGGCCGGCCTGTTGCTTCTGCCCGTGCTGACACCGGTCGTGGAGCGGTTCGCGAGCCATCCGGCGCAATCGGCGGCGCTGTTCCACCTTGCCTTCAACATCGTGATGGCTGTGCTCTTCCTTGTCCCGCTGCCGGCTTTCGCGGGCATTCTGACACGCCTGCTGCCCGATCCCGCGCCGGAAGCCGACCCCTCGCGTCCGCGTTATCTCGACACCGCAGCGCTCACGACGCCGACGCTCGCGCTCGCCAATGCGACCCGCGAGGTGCTGCATATGGCCGATGTCGTCGACGGGATGCTGAAGACGTCGCTGATGGCGTTCGAGGGCGACGATCCGGCCCGGGTGGCCGAGGTCAGCCGTGCCGACGACGTGCTCGACAACCTCTATAACCAGATCCAGCTCTATGTCGGCGCGATCGCGCATGAGACGCTGTCGCGATCCGACGAGCACCGGCTCTCGGAGGTGCTGACATTGGCGATCAATCTCGAGCATATCGGCGACATCATCGAGAAGAACCTGATGCAGATGGCCGGCAAGCGCATCCGCGACCAGCGCCGGTTGCCCGAGGACGCGCTTGCCCGCATCGCCGATACCCATGACCGGTTGCGGGATCACCTGCGCCTGGCGCTCACGGTCTTCATCTCGCAGGACGAAGCCACCGCGCGCCGGATCGTGCGCGAGAAGGAAACCTTCCGCGAACTGGAGCGGGAAGCGATCGAGGCCCATCTCGCCGAGATGCGCACCGGCAGCCGCGAAGCGGTGATCGTCAGCGCGCTCCAGCTTGATATCGCGCGCGATCTGAAGCGCATCGACGCCCATATCGCCGCCACCGTGCACGGACTTCTCGAACAGCGGGGAGCCCTGATGGGAAGCCGCCTGATGCGGGCGGCCGAGTGAGCGCACTTGCGGCTTGCCCACTCTTCGGGTGCGATGAAATCATCCTGCTCCCGCACTCCACCGTGTTCACCAGCAGCATGGTGACCGTTACCGGACCGCCGACGCCCGGAACGGGCGTGATGGGGGGCTCCTGGAGCAATGCCAGCAAGACTGCGTCGCGGCTTTGCCTCCGGAATTGCGTGAAGACAAAGGGCTAAGGGATTGCAGGTGAATCCGATTTTCACCGGAAACGCACTAGATCATCGGACCGGACATCGTATCCAGCCCGATGATCTAACCCTTTGTCTTTGCATCGGCTTTGCCCCGAAAACCGCAATCCACCTTTCGGGCCGACGCTCTAGCGAAAAATGACGGTCCGCCGGCCGGCCAGCATCACCCGCCGCTCGATATGCAGGCGCAGCGCACGCGCCAGGACGACCGCCTCGATGTCGCGCCCGACGCTGACGAGATCGTCGGGAGCCAGCGAATGATCGGCGCGCGCGACGTCCTGGTCGATGATCGGGCCTTCGTCGAGATCCGGGGTGACGTAATGGGCCGTCGCGCCGATCAGCTTCACGCCGCGATCATAGGCCTGATGGTAGGGCCTGGCGCCCTTGAAGCTCGGCAGGAAGGAATGGTGGATGTTGATCGCCCGCCCGTCGAGCGCACGGCAGAGATCGTTGGAGAGCACCTGCATATAGCGGGCGAGCACGACCAGCGACGCATCGGTCTGCGCAACCAACTCCAGCAGCCTTGCCTCCTGCTCCGCCTTGGTCTCCGCCGTGACCGGCAGATAGTGGAACGGGATGCCGTAATTCTGCGCCAGCGGCTCGAAATCCCGATGGTTCGAGACGATCGCGGGAATCGTGATGTTGAGGTTCCCCGTCGCCTGGCGGAAGAGCAGATCGTTCAGGCAATGGCCGAAGCGTGACACCATCAGCAGGACGCGGGCCGGACGGGCCGTATCGACCGCGTCCCAGCTCATCTGAAAGGTGCCGGCCACGCCGTCGAACTCACGCCGGAACGCCGTGACGTCGAAGCGGTCGCCGGCGGCGAAGGCAACGCGCATGAAGAAGCGGCCGTCGCGCGGATCGCTGAACTGCGCGCTTTCCAGGATGTTGCAGCCGTGCCGGTAGAGCACGCCGCTGACGGCATGCACGATTCCCGGCCGGTCCTCGCAGGCGAGGTTGAGGACACGGGCGGGCTTGCGCAGGACGATATCCCTGGGAATGGCGGGGGCGAGCGGCGTGAGATCGGTCATCCCCTCAGGCTCCGCGCGCCTGCCCGCGGTCGAGCGGTGCGGCGAGGCTCGCCGTGACGGGGATCGCCGTGCCCGCGAGATCGATCGTCCAGTTGCGCGCATCGAGCCAGGCCTGGTCGATCGGCTCGTGGCTTTCAGCCCAGCCGAGCGCGACGATTCCGCCGAGGGTTGCGCCGAAGGCCGCGGAGGTGATCTCGCCGACCGGCCTGCCATCGGCCAGGATCGCCTCGCCGCCCCAGGCCATCTGACCGTTCGGACGGGGGCCGACAAGCGCGACCAGCCGCTTGGTGCGCGGCGCCGCGCGGGCAATGGTGAGGGCGTCGCGGCCGATGAAATCGCCCTTGTTCAGCTTCACGGCGAAGCCGAGGCCAGCCTCGTAGGGATTGACGTCGGGCGTCAGCTCGCGTCCCCAGGCGCGGAAGCCCTTCTCGATGCGCAGCGAGTCGACCGCGTAGTATCCGACATCGACGAGACCGAGAGCGGCTCCGGCCTCGTGCAGCATATCGTAGATCGCGGCTGCGAATTCCGCGGGCACGTAGAGTTCGAAGCCCTCCCCCAGATAGGAGCGGCGGCAAGCCCAGGTCGTGGCATAGCCGATGGTGATCTGCCGGATCGCGTTGGCGGGGAAATCGACGGGATCGAAGGAGACGGGCGAGACGCGAGCGAGGATCTCGACGACCTTCGGGCCGGCCAGCGAGAGCACGGCATAGGCCGATGTCACGTCCGTCAGCGTCGCTCCCTCCGGAAGCTGGCGCCTGATCCAGTGCGCGTCGCGCGTCGCCTGGGCGGTGCCGGTCAGGAGCAGGTAGGTGTCGGGCGCGATGCGGGCGGCCGTCAGGTCGCTTTCGAAGGTGCCGCGCGCGTTGAGCAAGGCCGTGTAGACCGAGCTGCCCACCGGAACCGCGACATCGTTGGCGGAGAGGCGCTGCAAGGCCGCTTCGGCCTGCGGACCCTGCAGCAGGAATTTGGCGAAGCTGCTCATGTCCACAAGCCCCGCCGTCTCGCGGCAGGCTCGATGCTCCGCGGCGACCGTTTCGAACCAGTTCTGCTGCCCGAAGGAATAGCTGATCCTGCGCTCATCCTCGGTGCGGGCGAAATAATTCGCGCGTTCCCACCCCATCTTGGAGCCGAAGACAGCCTGTTTGGCGGCCAGGCGCTCATAGAGCGGCGAGCGGCGGAAGGGCCTTGCGGTATCGAGTTCGCGGTTCGGCCAGGGCATGGCGTAGTGAAGGCCAAGCGTGTCCTTGATGCGATCCTTCAGCCAGGCCGGATTGTTGTTGAACCTCGCGAAGCGGCGAATGTCGACGGGCCAGAGATCGCTCGTGGCCTCGCCCGCGACGATCCATTCGGCCAGCGCGCTGCCGGCGCCGCCGGCAGAGGCGATCCCCATCGAGTTGAAGCCGGCGCCGATATAGACACCCGCCACTTCCGGAGCCTCGCCCAGAAGGAAATTGTTGTCCGGCGTGAAGCTCTCGGGACCGTTGAGGAAGGTCTTGATCTCGGCCGTCTCCAGGGCCGGCACGCGCTGCAGCGCGTTTTCCATCAGGATGGCGAACTGGTCCCAGTCATCGGGCAGGAGCTGGAACTCGAACGGATAGGGGATGCCGTCCATGCCCCAGGGTTTCGCGTCGGGCTCGAAGCCGCCCATCACCAGGCCGCCGACCTCCTCCTTGTAGTAGGTGTAGCCATCGGGATCGCGCATCACCGGCAGGTCCGGCGTCACGCCCTCGATCTTGCCGGTGACGATGTACATGTGCTCGGCCGAATGCAGTGGCACCGACACGCCGCACATCTGCCCGACCGCGCGTGACCATTGGCCCGCGCAGATCACCAGGACCTCGCATTCGACCCGGCCCTGATCGGTCTGCACCGCCCTCACCCGGCCCTTCTCAGTCTCGATGCCGGTGACGCGGATCCCCTCGCGCACGATTGCGCCGCGGCTACGGGCGCCGCGCGCCAGCGCCTGGGTGATGTCGGACGGGTTCGCCTTGCCGTCGCCGGGGAGCCAGACGCCGCCGACGAGATCGTCGGTGCGCATCACCGGCCATTTCTCGCCGGCCTCCTTCGGGCTCAGCTCCTCGATCTCCACCCCTTGAGCGCGCGCCGCCGAAATGGTCCGGCGCAGCTGTGTCATGCGTTCGGGCGTGCGAGCGACCGAAACCGAGCCGCAGCGTTTCCAGCCGGTGGCGAGCTCGGTCTCCTGCTCCAGCGACGCGTAGAGCTCGGTGGAATAGCGGATCAGGCGCGTCATGCTCGACTGGCTACGCAGCTGCCCGACCAGGCCGGCCGCGTGCCAGGTGGTGCCCGAGGACAGGCGCCCCTGCTCAAGCAGGAGCACATCGCGCCAGCCGAGCTTGGTCAGATGATAGGCGACGGAGCAGCCGACAATACCGCCGCCGATGATGACGACACGAGAGTGGGTGGGAATGGACATGAGCGCCTCCGCGATGGAGGCAGCCTAGCAGGCAAAATCCACAAAACAACAAAAAACCACAAAACGGGCAAAATCAGGAAACGAGCAGACGCACTCCGTTCCTGGTGAGGTTCGCGGCGATCGGGTCCGGCGGAAGCCGGTCGACCAGCAGTCCCGCGCAGGTTTCGTCGCCGCCGATCCGGCTGGGAAGGACAAGGCCGAACTTGCTGCTGTCGGCCATCAGGAAGCCTTGCTCCGCCGCGTTCAGGAGAGCGCTTCGGATGGCTGCTCCGGCGCGCGTGTAGTCGGTCAGCCGCCCTTCCGTGTCGACGCCGCCGACGCTGACGAAGGAGACATCCGCCGAAAGGCGCCCGATCGCCCGCAGGGCCTCCGTGCCCGAGGTCGCATCC
>NZ_JBFTRC010000275.1:0-5732 GCF_056399325.1 Allobosea sp. 01N443 | reverse complement strand
CCCCTGTCGCGGCCAGTGCTGTCAGGTCCCGGCGCGTCATGTCAGTCGTCATGGCTTGATCTCCACGGTCTCACCGAGGCGGATCATCTCGAAATCGGAGACCAGGATTTCGAGTTCGATGGTCCACCGACCACCGATGGGAATGACGAGGCTGTCGACATGCCAGGCGCCGTCGCTCGACCGGACGGCCTGACGCTCGATCGGTTCGACCCCGGCCGACGGGTTCGACATGACGCAGCGAACTTCCTTGACCGTGAGCGGTCCAAACTCCCCGTCGAGCAGTGAAATCGAAATGGAGGCTGGCCCCGCACGTCCAGGCGAGATGCGGATGTCCGCCATCGCCTTGGCCGTGTGAATGTGGACCGATGCAGGCGGCGCGGCCGCATCGAGAAGTGCCCGCGGCGGCGGCGTGAAGCGCCAGGTCGCAACGGTGCCAAGGACAAGGAACACCAGCAAGGTTTCGGCCGCGATCATGCGCCGCATCGTCTTGGCGGCGATGCCCGTTCGAGACAGGACAAGGGGCGTGAGGCGGTAGCGGTTGATGGCGGCCAGGCCCAGCAGGATTGCAACCCAGGCGAGCTTGATCAGCAGAACCCAGCCATAGCCGGTCGAGATCAGTGCGCCTGGCTGTTCGAGCTGAACCACCGCCAGGATGCCACCGCTGAGCAGGGTCAAGCCAACAACGACAGGTATCCAACGCGAGAACTGGCGCAGCACGGTAATTGCGTCGGCCTCCCGCAGAGCGAAGAACAGCGGCACCAAGGCTCCTGCCCAGGCGGAGACGCTGACGGCGTGAACAAAGACTGCACTCCGCATCAACCACTGCGGGCTGGCCGCGCTGGCATGGCCGCTCGCGGCGAGCGCCACCCCTACAGTCAGGAGGGCTGCTCCAGCGAAGACCGGCCCCATGCGGCCGCGTACCGCCAGGGAGGCCATTCCGAGCAGAAATGCGACGGCTGCAGCCAGCGCCGTGCGGCCAAAGCTGCTGGCGGCCGCGGCGCTCCAGACGTCCGCTTCGCCCAGGCTGCCGAGGGAGCGATCCAGGATATCGAGCCCTTGCGCGGCGAGTGCCAGCGGCAAGGCGGCAGATCCGAGCAGGATGAACAATCCGAGCGGTCGCCGGGCATCGCGAGGCAAGGGACCAACCCAGGTCGCAAAGGCTGCCCCGCCGAGCCCCATGAGCAAGCCCAGATAGAGCCCTACCTTTCCCAGCCAAAGGGTAGCCCGCACAGCAGGATCAGTCCGTGTCTCAGGAGTTGGCGACTGGCCGCTGGGCGCACCGACCGAGAAGACCACTGCCCCACCAACCGGGTGCCCATCCTCGGAAATGACGCGCCAGCTCAGAACATGCGTTCCGGCTGACAGTTCGGCGGGCGCTTCGATCATCAGCGTCCTGTCCTTCAGCACGAACCGATCGAGTGTGCGGGACGTGCTGTCTGGTCCGATCAGCTTCAGGATGAGCGGCGACACCGGTTCACTGAAGCTCAGTGTCAACACCGCAGGGGCGTTGGTCACGACCGCGCCGTCCGCCGGCGAGGCGGCGATCAGCGCGGCATGAGCGAAGGCGCGTCCGGTTATTGCCGTGGCGACAGCCAAGGCGCAGGTCAGGACGAAGGCGAGGCGAAGGGGCCAGCGCATGGCAACTCCCAGCAGCCGGGCGCGAAGCCCGGCCACTTGCTCGGTTTACTTTTTCGGGGTGAGCTTCAGACCGGGAGCCGGAGACTTGTAGTCGTCCGCGCTCTTGTCCTCAGTCGGGATCTCGATCCAGCGTTCGACTGCGCCGCCCTCGCACTCCTGGACGACCGGTACGTAGAGGACGGTGTCGGCCTTGAGGTCGGAGGTCAGATAACCGCGCAGCACGAACTCGTCGTAGTGCTCGTCAAGCAGCCTGCCGCCGCTCCAGACCACCTCCTTCACGCCTTCCGAAGTCGGTGTGCCGTAGTAGTCGAAAGCCTTGCCATAGGGGCCCTTCACCGTTTCCAGTGTCCAGCCGGGCTTGGGCATCGGCTTGATCGCGATCACGCCCTCGGGAATCCGGACGCGGACCTTCGTTGTTGCCGCGCCCTTGCAACCATGGGGCACGCGCAACACGGCCTTGTAGGTCGAGCCGACCGGAGCCTGCTGCGTTTCGAGGGTAATATGAGCGAGCGCACCGGTTGTTCCCAGAGTGACGAACATCGCTGCAAGGAGATGGGTCTTCATGGCGTAATCCTTGGTCTGTGAGGGCAGTTCTGCGACGGGCCCGTGAGAGCCCATGACGCTCGATGCCGTTGAGTGTGGTCATCGGACGGTGAGTGCCGGCCAATGATAGCGATCCCGACATGTGGCCCCGGTCGGATTGCGATCGGCAAAGGAACCGTTGGCATGGTGAGCCGAGGCATCGCAGGCGCGAGCCCCGCGCTTCATTTGCGTGCCGGGCAGACATCGCGCCGAATGCTCGGATCAGCGAATTTGGTGCGCATCTGCTGGGGATGGCGGGCAAATCGGCCTTGAAGCCGAGGTCGCGCAAGAGAGCGGCCATCCATGCGCAACGCATGGCGGCTTGCTCAGGGCTCAGACCGGCGGTGCGCGGGGATTGGCGGGCGATCGGCCGGCGACAAAGCCATGAGGCGCGTCGAGATGCCGGATCAAGGCGTTCAGGTCGACGATCCGATAGACAACTGGCAGAAAGCCGATTGCTGACGGCACATTCGCTTGGGCTGGATGAGAGCAACCGAGCGCGCAGCCGCTCATCAGATCATGCTGCGCCGTGCCGCGGTCGGTCGTGTCACCCGGTGAAGAAGCCCCCGGCGAGCAAAGCGTTATGGCCAGAGTGCGATCGAGAGCGATACTCGCAGCATTGGCACCCGACGCGAGCCCTGTCAGAACCACCTGGAGCACGAGCAGATAGGCCACGGCGACCGCGACCCAACGGCTCGATTCTGCTCTCTGGCGCCACGCGGACAAGGGCTGCCCTCCTGACGTTTGGATAGCACCGCTGTTGGCCGCGTCAATTGCCAAGGCGCAAACGAGCGTCGGGCACCTCACGCAAGACAGTACGGCATGGAGCTGCATGCGCAGTCCCCTCGGTCCCCCCGTGCAGAGATCCCCGACCCGCCAAGAAGCTTCGAGAGGCGATGCCGGCTTGACGGCGACGTCGCGGCGGTGTCCTGCGCCGCCGCGACGAGCCTCAGGCGCTCAGCGAGCGGCTGCCCGGACGTGCCGCGCGGCTTCAACCATATTGACGAGAGCAGGCCTGACCTCCTCCCATTTGCGGGTCTTCAGGCCGCAATCGGGGTTGATCCAGAGCTGTTCGTCTGCGAGCTGGAGGCGAGCGAGCTTCATCAGGCTCGTCATCTCGCCCACCTCGGGCACCCGCGGCGAGTGGATGTCATAGACGCCGGGACCGATCTCGTTGGGGTAGCGATAGGTCTTGAAGGCGTCGAGCAATTCCATCTTCGACCGCGAGGTCTCGATCGAGATCACATCGGCGTCCATCGCGGCGATCGCGTCGATGATGTCGTTGAACTCCGAGTAGCACATATGGGTGTGCACCTGGGTTGCGTCGGTGACGCGCGAGGCACAGAGCCTGAAGCTGCCCACCGCCCAGTCCAGATAGCCCTTCCACTCGCTCTTGCGCAGCGGCAGCCCCTCGCGCAGCGCCGCCTCGTCGATTTGGATCATCGCGGCACCGGCCTTCTCCAAATCGATGACCTCGTCGCGGATCGCCAGCGCGATCTGGCGGCAGGAGGCACTGCGCGGGATGTCGTCGCGGACGAAAGACCAGTTCAGGATCGTCACGGGCCCGGTCAGCATGCCCTTCATCGGCCTCACCGTCAGCGACTGCGAATAGGTCCACCAGCCGACCGTCATCGGCTGCGGCCGCGAGACGTCGCCGAACAGGATCGGCGGCCGCACACAGCGCGAGCCGTAGCTCTGGACCCAGCCATGTTTGGTGAAGGCGAAGCCGGCGAGCTGCTCGCCAAAATACTGCACCATGTCGTTGCGCTCGAACTCGCCATGGACGAGCACGTCGAGGCCAATCTCCTCCTGCCAGCGCACCGTGCGCTCCGTCTCCTCACGCAGGAATTGCTCATAGTCGGCATCGCTGATCAGGCCCTTGGCATGAGCCGAGCGGGCCTTGCGGACCTCGGCGGTCTGCGGAAAGGAGCCGATCGTTGTCGTCGGGAAGGCTGGCAGGTTGAAGCGTTCGCGCTGCAATTTCGCTCGGGCTGCGAAGGGGCTCTTGCGGTCCGTCATGCTGGGCGTCACCGCCGCGACACGCGCAGCCACTGCGGCATCGTGGACTTTCGGCGAAGCCTTTCGGGCCGCCGCTGCGGCCGCCGAAGCGTCCAGGGCATCCCTGACGCTGTCGCGGCCACCCGCGAGGGCTTTGCCCAGCACCGAGAGTTCGCCCATCTTCTGTACGGAGAAGGCGAGCCAGCTCTTCAGGTCGGAGTCGAGATCGGTTTCGAGATCGAGATCTATCGGCGTGTGCAGCAGCGAGCAGGAGGGCGCGATCTGGACATGGTCGGTGCCGCGCCTGGCGACCACCGGCTCGAGCCGGCCGAGCAGCGCCGGCAGGTTGGCCCGCCAGATGTTGCGGCCATCGATCATGCCGAGCGACAGCACGAGCCCGCGCGGTGCCTTGGCCAGCACCTCCTCGAGCTGAGCGGGAGCGCGCACGAGGTCGAGATGAAGGCCTGCGACAGGCAGCGTGACCGCCGTGTCGAGATTGTCGCCGAGACCACCGAAATAGGTCGTCAGCATGACCTTCAGCTGCGGCAAGGCATGGGCGATGGTGGCATAGGTCCGGCGCAGGGCGTCGCGGGCGGCCTCGTCGAGATCGAGCACCAGACAAGGCTCGTCGATCTGGACCCATTCGGCACCATTGGCGGAAAGGCGGCGCAGCACATCGATATAGACCGGCAGCAACTCGCCGAGCAGCGAGAGCGGATCGAGGCTGGCGTCCTTGCTCTTGCCGAGTTTCAGATAGGTGACCGGCCCAAGCAGAACGGGGCGGGTGTCGTAGCCGAGTGACTTGGCCTCACGATACTCGTCGACCGCCTTGAGCGAGGACAGTGCGAAGCGCTGTCCGGTCGCGAATTCGGGCACCATGTAGTGGTAGTTGGTGTCGAACCACTTGGTCATTTCCTGCGCCGGGGCGCCGTGGGAATGCTCGTGGTCGTGGTGGGCATGGCCGCAGGAGGTGTGCGGCTCGGTCTCGCTTTGCGCACCTCGCGCCATGGCGAAATAGGTCGCCAGCCCGACCGGACCACCCTTCCAGCCATAGATCTCGGGAATCGCGCCGACCATCACGCTGATGTCCAGCACCTGATCGTAGAACGAAAAGTCGTTCGACGGGATGACGGTGACGCCGCGTGCCTTCTGGCGGGCCCAGTTGGCGGCGCGCAATGCGGCGGCGGTGTCGAGCAGGTCCCTTTCGGTCGACTTGCCCGACCAATAGCTTTCGAGAGCGAGTTTGAGTTCGCGGCGCGGACCAATGCGCGGCGTCCCAAGGGTCGCGACAGGAAGTGAAGATGACATAGGCTTACCCCAGAAGTTGGGAGCAAAGGCCAAAGCGGACGCGTCCAGGATTCCGCCGGCGAAGAGCCTGCGCAATCGCAAAGCGCTCCACCGGGACACCCCGCCCGAGGACGTTCAGTTCGTCGAGGCAGGTCTCCTGGCTCACGGGTCATCGCTGCTGTCCGGCCTTCCCGAGACCTTGCCGGCCTCAGTGACACATCTTGGAC